>JBBIVP010000046.1:0-12574 GCA_037439705.1 bacterium | reverse complement strand
AAACAGAAGTTCCTCCTCCACCATCACTTATAAGAAAGGAAATTATGAAAGGATGGGATTTTGTAATTTCGAGAGCCGTTGCAAAAAATCCTGATGAAAGATATCCTGATGCAGAAAAGTTTCTTAAAGACATTAAAGGATTAAAAGAAATAGAAGGAAACATAAAGGGAAAAAAAGGAGTTGTAGCATTTCTGAGACTTAAGGACACTAACAAATCACACAGAGTTTTTGTTGCCAAAACCCATGAGGTAAGAAAGGAGAAAAAAAGATGAATGAAAAAAATTTAAAACTTCTCCTTTTTCAGAAGCCCTCAAGATATATAAATAATGAAATAAACGCCGTCAGAAAAGAAGTTGAAAATGGAGTAAAATGGGTTCTTGTTTTCCCAGATCTCTATGAAGTAGGAATGTCATCACTTGGAATTCAGATACTTTATTATGCGTTGAACTCCGTTCCGTGGATTTCTGCCGAAAGAGTTTTTGTTCCTTTTCTGGATGCAGAAGAATATATGAGAAGGAAAGGAATTGAAATAACATCACTGGAAAGTGGAAGAAGGCTTTCCGAATTTGACATAATCGGATTCTCTATTACCACCGAATTGAATTACACGAACATTCTTACGGTCCTGAAATTATCATCAATACCGATTCATTCAGAAGACAGAAAAGGTCTCCCAATAATAATAGGAGGAGGACCTGCCTGCTTCAATCCTTTACCCCTGGAACCATTTTTTGATGCCTTCTTTCTTGGAGAAGGAGAAGAAGGAGTTATTGAAATAAGTAAAGTCATAAAGGAAGGAAAAGAAAAATCATTAAAAAGAGAAAACATTCTCAAAGGACTGTCAGAGATAAAGGGAATGTATGTGCCAGGATTCTCAAAAGGAAAGATAGAGAAAAGAATCGTTTCAGAACTCAACCTGGCACCACTTCCTTTAAAACCTGTTGTTCCATTTACAAATACAGTCCATGATAGAGCAACAATTGAAATAGCAAGGGGATGCACAAAAGGTTGCAGATTCTGTCTCGCTGGTTTTATCTCAAGACCCACTCGTGAAAGGTCGCCTCAGGAAGTTATAAAAATAGCAGAAGAGGTTTTAAAAAATACTGGATACGAAGAAATATCCCTTCTTTCACTGAGCACGTGCGATTATACAAGAATAAATGAACTCATATCAGGACTCATGGAAATAATATCCGAAAAGAAAATTTCTCTTTCACTCCCGTCTTTAAGGGTCGGAACCCTATCCTCCGAGGTATTGAGGAACATATCAAGGGTTATGAGAACCGGTATAACTCTCGCTCCGGAAGCAGGAACAGAAAAATTAAGAAAAGTAATAAATAAAGAGTTTTCCAATTCCGAGCTGATAAAAGATGTGGAAACAATCCTCTCAAATGGATGGACACATCTCAAATTTTACTTCATGATAGGTCTCCCAACTGAAACCGATAAAGACAGGGAAGAAATTATAAATCTAATAAGAGAAATAGTTAAAACCGGAAAAAAAATTACAAAGAAATTAAATATATCCATCAATATATCAACATTTGTTCCCAAACCCCACACACCTTTTCAATGGGAAAAACAGATTGATTTAAAATCTGCTGAAGAAATATTACATCATCTCAAAAAAGCCGTAAAAATGAGAGAGGTTGAGGTAAAGTATCATCACCCTACCCTTTCCTATATTGAGGGAGTACTCGCACGAGGAGATAAAGGTCTATCCCCTGTTATTGAAAGGGCGCACGAACTTGGAGCAAGGTTAGATGGATGGAATGAGTATTTCAAAAGAGAAGCCTGGGAAAGGGCATTTGAAATCTGTGGAGTGGATCCCGAAAATTATTTGAGAGAAAGAAAAATAGAAGAGCCCCTCCCATGGGAGCACCTGTCAACACTCGTTGAAAAAGAAATTTTAATAGAAGAACGAAAAAAGGCCCTCTCTGAAGAGACTACCGAAGATTGTTTCAAAGGAAAATGTTATGAATGCGGAGTGTGTGACTTTGAAACCATTATGCCCAGACCCAAGGCTGAACCTGTGTACATAAGAACAGCTGGAACCCCTAAAGCAGGAAAGGGAACATGGATTACAAGAATAAGGGGAAAATTCACAAAAAAGGAAATTGCCAGATTCTTGAGCCACAAGGAATTTATAAGCGCCATTCATAGAGCGGTAAGAAGGGCTGAAATTCCTATCGTTTTCTCAAAAGGATTTCATCCCATGCCACGAATTTCGTTTGGATTTCCCCCGCCTGTCGGAGTGGAAAGCGAAGAAGAATATGTAGACATTGAAATTTACGGCTCCTTTCATTCCAGTTTTCTTAACAAACTGAACTCCCAATTACCCCCTGGAATAAAAGTTACAGGCATTCAGGAAATCCCATTAAACCTTCCATCAATATACTCTTCCACAAAGGGGTTTGTATATTATTACAAAATCCTTGACGGATTATTTGAAGAAAAAAAACTCAAGGAAAAAATAAACCTCTTCATTTCGTCTCAAAATTTAAAAAATTTCTTTTCCGAACTTTCTGTGGAAAACAATTCCATAAAGGTCTTCTTGAATGTGATTTCACAAAAAACCATAAACCCGTATCAATTCATTTCCACCCTTCTTGGTTTACCCCAGGAAAAGATAATTGACAAAATAGAGGTAAAAAGAATCAACACTCTTCTTGAATACTAAAATGGATGTAAGAAGAAAAATTCTCATTTCTAAACTCCCATGGGAAACCAGGGTTGCGGTTATAGAAGACAAACTTGTTGAATACCACTGGGAAACAGAGGAAAATGCGCTTTCATATAATACAATATGTGGAGGGATTGTTGAGAAGGTTATTCCAGCCCTTCAGACCGCATTCGTAAGCCTCCCTGACGGAGGCACAGGGTATCTCTTTATTACCGAGATTCCCGGAAGGATAAAAAGAATTGAAGATGTGTTAAAAGAAGGACAGAAAATTATAGTTCAAATAGTGAGGGAGAAAATTGAAAACAAAAAAGCAAGAGTATCAATGAAGGTCAAAATTCCCGGACTCTTTCTCGTCGGTATTCCATTTTTAAGGGGGATAAAAGTTTCCCACAAAATTGAATCCGAAGCCCTCAGGGAAAAGTTAAAAAAGACACTGAAAGACTACAGTTCAAAGATGGGTTTCATAATAAGAACAGCAGCATCTATTGCCTCTGAAGATATGTTGCTCAACGAGGTAAAAGAAATAATAAATTTGTGGGAAAAAATCTCATCAAAAATTACCAAAGAGGTTTTATATACAGAGCCCCCGCTTTACATAAGAATAATAAGAGAATTTTTAGGAAAAGGACCAAATGAAGTAATTGCGGATTCAAAAGAAATTTTTGACAAAATTGGAAAATTTATTGAGAAACTACCTCCGAATCACAATATTCAGCTGAGATTACACAAAGATGAAATTTCTCTCTTTCAGATATACGGTGTTAAAGGTGAATTGGAAAGGGCGCTGAGGAAAAAGGTATGGCTCAAAAACGGAGGATACATAATCATAGAAGAGATGGAGGGATTCACGGGAATCGATGTAAACACAGGAAAATTCAGGGGATTGAACTCATTTGAGGAATCCGCATTCATAACCAATTGTCTGGCTGCAGAAGAAATAGCGAGGCAGATAAGATTAAGGAACATAGGTGGGATTATAGTTATTGATTTCATTGATATGGAATCAAAAGAAAAGAAAGAAGAGTTAATTTCTATTTTAAAACAAGAACTCAAAAAAGACAGAGCAAGAATTTCCTTTCCAGAAAAAATAGAAAAGTTCGGAATTGTATCTTTAACAAGAGAAAAAGATGAGGCAAGTTTTTCTAAAAAAATCAACATTTCCTGTCCACTGTGTGGCGGAAGGGGGGGAATTTTTTCCTCAGACTTTATAATAAAAGAAGCATTTGAAGAAATTTTGAGAAATCCACTGCTCAAAAGAAGAAACACTGAACAGGAACTCACAGTAATTATAAAAATCAACTCTAAAGACGAAATAATAAAGCCTGAGGATTATTCTTCTATAATTGAAAGTATCAAAAGGGAATTCAACCTGAAGGTGATTCTGGAGCCCACAAATATCAAAGACAAATATGAAATAGTATGGAAAATTGAATAAATCTTCACAAATAGTTCCTTCCGATTTTAAATATGCTTGAAACTTGAATTTATATCTATTATACCTATAAAAAAACAAATTTAGGAGGTGAAACAATGGGAATACTTGATGGAAAAGTAGCAATAGTAACGGGGGCGGGAAGAGGAATAGGAAGGGAGGAAGCAATTTTGCTTGCAAAGGAAGGAGCAAAAGTGGTGGTCAATGATGCAGGGGGGCACTACGATGGAACAGGAACTTCAAGGGGACCTGCAGAGGATGTGGCAAATGAGATAAAAAAGATGGGAGGAGAAGCTGTTCCAAATTTTGACAGCGTGAGCGATTTCAAGGGTGCTGCTAACATTATTAAACAGGCAATAGATACATACGGGGCTCTCCACATTGTAGTAAACAATGCTGGAATCCTCAGAGACAAAATGCTCTTCAATATGGAAGAAGAGATGTGGGACGCTGTTATTGCTGTACATTTAAAGGGCACATTTAATATGTGCAGACATGCCTGTGCCTACTGGAGGGAACAGCACAAGGCTGGAAATATTCTTAATGGGAAGATAATAAATACAAGCTCGGATGCAGGACTTCTCGGTAATCCCGGTCAGACCAATTACGGAGCAGCAAAAGCAGGAATAGCAGCATTGACCATCATTCTCGCCAAGGAAATGGCACGCTATAATGTAAATGTTAACTGTATCGCACCTGTTGCAAGAACGAGGTTAACAACAGACGCTACTCCTTCTCTTGCTGCCATAATGAGCATGAAACCACCCGAGGGACAGTTTGACCCACTTGACCCGGCAAACATCGCTCCACTTGTTGCCTATCTTGCAAGCGATGACGCAAATGATATCACGGGTCAGGTCTTCAGAGTTGCAGGAGATGTTATATGGCTATTAAGAGGATGGCACACAGTAGACAAAATAAAGAAAGGAAAGGCTCGCTGGAAACCAAAAGAGATTGGTCCAAAACTCAAGGAAATGCTCAAGAAAGCCCCACCTCCTGAGGAAATGACAGCTCCTTTTGCAGACCTCGGAATGGGTGGATAAGTTAAATAAAAAAGCAGTCTACTCCTTTGAAAGAAGATGAAAAATGTGCTTGTTACAGGGGTGGGAGGATTTATTGGCTTCTGGGTAGCTCATTCTTTACTGGAAAAGAGATTTAGAGTAAAAGGGGTAGACTGCTTTTTACAAAATTACCCAAAGATATTTAAAATTCAAAACATAAAAGAACTTCAACGGAACAAATTTTTTGATTTCAGGGAAGGAGATTTAAACTTGCTTGATATGGAAAGTCTCCTCTCCGGAATTGACATTGTGATTCACCTTGCAGCATTACCCGGGGTTAGAACAAGCTGGGGAAAGAGGTTTGAAGAATATCTCTTACACAATGTCCTTGCCACACAAAAATTGCTGGAAGCATGCACAAAAACAAACATTGAACTTTTCATCTATGCCTCTTCTTCCTCTGTATATGGGGACAATCCCGATTTACCTTTAAAGGAATCCTCTATTCCCATGCCTAAATCTCCATACGGAGTAACAAAACTTGCAGGTGAAAATCTCGTAATGGTTTATCACAAAAACTATGGAATTCCATCTGTATGCTTGAGGTTTTTTACAGTTTATGGTCCAAAACAAAGACCCGACATGGCTTTTCACAGGTTCTTTAAAGCAATAAAAATGGACGAAGAAATAAACGTATTTGGGGGTGGAAATCAGAAAAGAGATTTTACATATATAGATGATGTGTTAGAAGTAATTATGAGAATTATTGAAATAAAACCGGAGGGCAAAATTTTGAATCTGGGCGGTGGACATACCATCTCCATCAATGAAGTCCTTGAAATAATTGGTGATGTGACAAAGAAAAAGTTTAAAGTGATATATATAAACGAACAAAAAGGAGATGTCTTTCAAACCCTCGCAGACACAACAGAACTATCAAACATAACTGCATTTAAACCATCAACCGATATAGTGGATGGATTAAAGGAAGAATGGGAATGGATAAAGAAAATCTACTAATAAGTATTGTAATCCCTGCATTTAACGAAGAAGAAAATATTGATGAAGTTTATGAAAGGATTGTAAAGGCGCTGAATGGTTTTGAGTTTGAAATCATTTTCGTTGACGATGGGTCGTTGGACAGAACATGGGAAAAAATAACCGAACTGTCAAAGAAAGACAGAAGGGTAAAAGGAATAAAATTTGGAAAAAATTTTGGACAGACTCCGGCTCTTTCAGCAGGAATTGAAATGGCAGAAGGAGATATCATTGTTACAATGGACGCTGACCTTCAAAACCATCCAGAAGACATACCCATTCTTCTCAAAGAGATTGAGGATTGTGATGTGGTAAGCGGATGGAGAAAGGAAAGAAAAGAGTCTTTCTTCAAAAGAAGACTCCCATCCATGATTGCAAATTTTATAATAAGAAACCTCCTCGGCATAAAAATACATGATATAGGATGTACCCTAAAAGCCTATAGAAAAAACTTCATAAAGGGCTTGCCACTTTACGGAGAAATGCACAGATTTATTCCCGTTTTCTCTCTCTGGAGGGGAGCAAAAATAAAAGAAATCCCTGTCAGACACAGTGAAAGAAAAAGAGGAAAATCAAAATATGGTATAACGAGGACATTTAAGGTCATTCTTGACATATTCTTTTTAAAATTTATGGCTTCCTACTCTACTCGTCCAATTCACTTTTTTGGAATTCCCTCACTTATTCTTATGCTTAGCGGGATTTTAACAGGAGTTTACACATTATACCAGAAATATGCGCTTGGTGTATTTGCTCATAAAAACCCTCTCCTCATCTTATCAGTTTTTCTCTTCATCATAGGCTTTCAACTCCTAATGATAGGAATAATAGCAGAACTCATCGTAAGGATTTATCATTCAATCCCGCCTACGAGGACATATTTTATTAAGGAAAAAATCGGTTTTTGAAATGAGAATAATTGATAAGGGAAGTTTCTCAGAAAATATATCGTTGATAGGAAATTCTATGATACCATCCTATCTCCTCTCTTCTGAAATACCTGTTCTAATTGACTCTGGTATGACTATAATGGGGCCTCTTCTTTATGAAGATTTGAAACATTATCACAATTATCCAAAGATATATCACCTACTCACGCACTCACATTTTGACCACTGTGGCTCAACTCCATTTCTTTTGAGAAAGTTAAAAAATTTAGAAGTTATGGCTGGTGCGCACGCTTCTGAGGTTTTGAAAAAAGAAAGTGCCATTGCCCTAATCAGATCTCTAAACGAAGATATGGAAAAATCACTTGGAATAAAAGACGGAATTTTAAACGGAAAAAAAATAACTTTTGAAGGATTCACCATTCACAGAATTCTGAAAGAGGGTGAGGTTCTTAATGTTGGAAACGGAGTATATATTGAAGTCTACGAAGTTCCTGGACATACAAGAGACAGTTTATGTTATAGAGTAATGCCTGATAACGCGATATTTGCAGGAGAAGCTTATGGGGTCCCATCCCTCAGCGGAAAAAAAATTTATCCCCAATTTCTTGTAAGTTTCAAACATTACATGAACTCACTTCAAAAAATGAAAAAACTGAAACCCGAATGGATTGGACTCGCTCACGGAGGTGTTATAGGAGGAGAAGAGGCAAAAATTTTTCTTGAAAAAAGCATAAAAGATACTGAGGGATTTGCGGAGATGATAAAAGAAAAAATTCTGAAAAAGGGGAATCCCCTGGACGAAATCTCTTTAAAGAAAGTAGTTGAGGAAATAGCAGAAAAAGATTATAACCCGTCCGAAACTACCCAGAGCAAAAGGGCTTACATTTTAAATCTTACCGCAATGGTTAAAACAGTTGTAAGGGAATTCTTAGAAAATACCTGAAATTATTTCTCTGACGAGAGACATGTTCTCTTATAATAAACTTCAAAATAATTTCCCTTAATATCCCTGCAATAAACCGTATCCTCCACATAAAAATTATCGGGGCCCTCGGTTGAAACCATATCCTTTATTTCTATTTCCACCGATGAATTTGGGGGAAGATAGTTATACCCGTATTTTTCTAAAATTCCGTTCTCATCATAAACCTCAGTGTGAAAAATCTGTACATCTTTCATGTCTATATAATTTATTCTTTCACCGATGAAATAAACCCCAACCCCTCCCCTCTCTTCCAGTTTTATCTTCGCACTGCATACCTTCATTTCAAGGTTTTCATCAATGACCAAATGAGATGGATCTGGTTCCACACTAACTTCAACTATTCCTATTTCTCCATTTTCCGCACAGGAGATGAGCATAATTATAAGAAGCAAAAACCTCCTCATATAATTCCATTGTATAAAAATTTTGAATAAAAAATCAAAAGAAAATAAAAAAGATAAAATGTGGCTTCTTGAAGGAAAGGTGGCAATAATAACAGGTGGAGGAAGAGGACTTGGAAGAGAATATGCAATTGCCCTCGCAAGGGAAGGAGCAAGGGTGGTGGTGAATGACCCAGGATTTGAAATTGATGGTTCAGGTGGAAATAAAGAGGTAGTTGAAAAAGTGGTGGAAGAAATCAGAACCCAAGGGGGAATCGCGGTGCCAAACTTTGATTCAGTAGCGGAAGCAGATGGAGTTGAAAAAATAATAGCAACCGCTGTTAAAAATTTTGGTGGGGTGGATATATTGATAAACAATGCTGGAATCATCAGTGACAAACCAATTCTGGAAATAAGTAAGGAGGAATTTGATAGAGTAATAGATGTCATACTTAAAGGTTCTTTTTTATGTATGCGGTCATCTGCAAAAATAATGAAAGAAAGGGGATGGGGAAGAATAATAAATACATCTTCTTTAACGGGGATATTTGGAAATTATGGAGGTGCGAACTACTCTTCCGCCTGTGCAGGAATAATAGGACTTACAAAGACTGCCGCAATTGAGTTTGCAAAATATAAAATTACTGTGAATTGCATTCTTCCTCTCGCTATAACGAGAATGACGGAAAATCACCCATCTTTTAAGGATGTAAAAAAAGAGGAATTTGCACCTGAACTCTGTGTTCCTGTGGTAATGTATCTTCTTTCCGACCTTGCTGATTCAGTAACCGGAAATGTAATAGGAATTCACGGTGGAGAAATTTTTGCCTACAAAACCTACCTGACAAGGGGAATGAAAAAGAAAAAATGGACTGTGGAAGAAATCCACCAGAATTTCAGAAAAATTATTGAGGAATAAATTTCAAAATATGCTTGAAAAAATTTTGTAGGGAAGTAATCTAAAATAAAAAACAGGAGGTAGAAAAATGGCGATGAAAATTACACAGGAATGTATCGCCTGCGGGGTATGTGAGCCAGAGTGTCCAAGAGGATGTATAAGTGCAGGAGACATATATGTAATTGACCCCACATGCTGTACTGAATGTAAAGATGAGGGTGGTCCCAAGTGCGTTGCTGTCTGTCCTGTTGATTGCATAGTAAAGGCTGAATAAACCCCGGATTTTAATGAGAGGGGGGAAATACATTTTAGCCATATTGATGGCAATAGAGGGGGGATGTGTATTTCCACATTATTTTTACAGGGTAAAAGAACCAGCAGATTATCACTATGAAATAGAAACTGAAGATGGGTGGAAAATATCTTTGCATCACTACAAGCCCGAACAAGTTCTTTACAAATATCCAGTTATTGTCTGCCACGGACTTGGCTCAAATAGATTTTCCTGGGATCTTGGAGAAAAGAGCATTGGAAAATATCTAAAAAAGAAAGGGTTTGAAGTTTACCTTATTGACCTGAGAGGCTCAGGTGAAAGCAGTAAACCATCTCCATTTAACAAATACCGCTATGATTACAACTTTGACAAATATGTATTTTATGACCTGAAAGCTGTAATAAATTTTGTAAAGGAAAGAACTCCTTCAAAAAAAGTCTTCTGGGTTGGACACAGTATGGGAGGAATGGTAATTTATGCGTATATGGGAATGGTGGAAAAAGAAAGTCTGAAAGCAGTCGTAACTGTTGGCTCTCCAGTGGATTTTGTCCTTCCAACTCTCTTATATAAAATAGCACATTACACAAAAGAAATAGTCTACGGAATGAGATTCTTTCCAGTTCGCCCATTAGCACAAATGCTTTCACCCCTTGGCAGGGTTCCAATTGAAGGAGCAGATCTTCTTGTATGGGATAGCGACAACATAGAACCGTTAGTAAGAAAAAGGGCAATGGCAAACGCAGTGGATAATGTTTCGGGAGAGGTCATGAAGGAATTTGTGATGTGGTTTATAAAGGAAGATTTCACCACTGCGGATGGAATTCACTCCTACAAATATGCTCTCAAAGATGTTGATGTTCCGGTTCTTTTTATTGTGGGGCAAAAAGATGGACTTGCTCCATCTCAAAGCGTATATGATGCGTTCAAACTTCTTGGAACAGAAGATAAAAAGTTTGTCATCGCTTCAAAAGCAAATGGATTTCATTGGGATTATGCACATACAGACCTGATAATGGGAAAGCATGTGGAGGAAGATATATACCCGCTCATTGAAAACTGGTTTAAAGACCACTTAGAATGAAAAGACTTATTTTGCTCTCGTTTCTTATACTCTCCTGCTCCGTAATAAAAACTGAAATAAAAATAGAAAATGGAGTAAAAAATGTCCTGATTAATTTAAAAACAAAGGGGCTCAAATTGGCTTCCGGTGTTTTAATTGCAGGAGAGGCAGGATTTTCTCCTAATTTTTATTCAGAAACCATCGGAAACTACCTGGCAGAAAATGGCGTTGATGTATGGATTATTTCACCTGAAGAAAAAGATTCATTTTTGCCCGTTTTTTCTGCCGCATTAAGAACTATAACCACATACACACCACATAACGAGATTTTTCTTATCTGCCATGGATTTTCCTGTCTGCCGATTCTGGAGACACCTATTGATTCCAGAATAAAAGGAATCTTCATGATAAGCCCACCACTATTCTCATGGGAATGGTCTGAAACTTTCAAATGGTTTATTTCTCAATATGAAGGTAAAAATTTTGAAAAAGCAATAAATCAAATCCCGCCATTTGTAAAAGTCAACAAAACCGCCTTTGAACTCCTCTTTGGAGAGAAATTTTCAAAGGAAGAAATTGATTTCATAAAAAAGAACATGAAGGAAATAAAACACGACTGGGTAGAATTCATCAAAAACTACATAAAAGAGGAAAAAAGGGATTTTGTAGAAAAGTTTTGCCAGATGGATGTCCCATCAATTGCAGTCGCTGGACAGGGTGACAATTTTATTCCATACTGGGCATCAATTCCTCCATCTTCGGTGAGGAAAAAATGCAAAAATGAGTTCTGGTTCTTCGGAAGGGCAAATTTCAATAAAAAAGAATACGCTCATCTGGAAATGTTCATAGGAAAGGATGCAAGGAAAGAGATATTTCCATACCTCTACAGGTGGTTAAAATTTGGATGGGAAAAAACCAACTGGATGAGGGAATCCGCTGACTTTCCCGGAGAAAATCATTAAAACAAAAAGTGATAAAAAGCGAAATTAAGGTTCCTCCTCTGCCTCTTTGACTATTTTGCTTGTGCTTGCCCAGGCTGAACAGCCATCCCTCAAACCGGGCATCATCTGTAAACTCAATTTAACCCATTTTTTCTTGGGCATATTTAAAATTTCAGGTGGTGCCATTTCATCCCATCTTGCAAACCTTGCCTGAACAGCAGACATGCCCATCTCATAAAGAAGATTGTTCAGGTGGATACACCCCTTTGGACCACCTATTCTTTCGGTAAGGTCCCTGTAGAAATTCTTACCCACCCTCAACCCTTTTATCTCATGAATGTATTTCATAGCATCAAGACATTCCTCATGGGGATACCTTATAAAACTACACTCTATATCCAATATCTCAAGCTTTGGAAAGGAGAACTCCACTTTTGCGGACATCTCGTGATATGAATCGGCAATTTTTCCTTCAACTATAATCGTTTCTTTCTTAGTCCAGAAAGATTTCATGTAAATTTCCCTTTTAAAAATCTCTTTTCCTTCCATTTTAACCTCTCAATGTAAGAATAATTATTCCTGAAACAATGAGTATTATACCCAGGGCTTTATAAACAGTGAGAGATTCACCGAGAAAAATTAAAGAAAGAAAAAAGGCAACAAGCGGATATGTGCTCGCTATACCCACCGCCACAGAAGCCTCTCCAATTTTGAGAGCTGAAAAGTAAAAAAACTGCCCTATGAAAGCAGATGAAATTCCACTTATTATGAGAAGAAGAATCCCTTTTCTGCTCCCATCTGAAAAAATCCAGTTCCATCCACCATTGTAAGAAGAAAAAATTACCGCACATAAAAATGCTGATACAAGGCTTCTAACAAATATCCCTGCCAGGGGAGGAATTTTTGATAAACCAATTTTTTCAAGAACAGGAGCCATTCCCCAGAAAAGCGCTGCAAGAATGGAAAGTAAATAGAACTTCATGATTTAAATA
>JBBIVP010000045.1:0-12579 GCA_037439705.1 bacterium | reverse complement strand
ATAAGCATATTCATGTCCCTTTTTAATGTTCACATAAACAGGATTCCGTACGATGGGGAGATAAAAAAAATAACCTACAGAAAAGGAAGATTCAATCCCGCAAACAGTCCTTTATCGTTTGAAAACGAACAGAATATAATTGATATTGAAACTCCTGAAGGATGGATTTACAGAATTGTCCAGGTAGCGGGAGTTCTTGCGCGCAGAATTGTGTGCAGAATAAAAGAGGGAGAGAAAGTGAGAAAGGGAGAAAAATTCGGACTCATAATGTTTGGGTCAAGGATTGAACTTTATTTTCCAGGAAACTTTTTGATAGAAGTAGAAAAAGGGGATAGAGTAAAGGGTGGTGAAAAAATAATAGGGAGAATAAGGTGAGGTCTAAAAGGGGGATATTTAAAAGAAAAGAACTTGGAAAGATAACGGTTCTTCCGAACATAATAACCACTGCTGCTATGTTCTTCGGTTTTCTTTCCGTTATCAGCTCTTTAAACGGAAATATGCACAGAGCGGGGATTTATGTTTTTCTTACAATAATTTTTGATTCCCTTGATGGAAGGATTGCACGCATGACAAGAACGGTAACCAGTTTCGGCGGAGAATATGATTCATTGAGTGACCTTATCTCTTTCGGAGTGGCTCCTGCTGTTTTCCTCTACATCTTCTTCTTCAAATCCCTGGGAAAATGGGGAGTAGTTCTACCTTTTATATACGCTGTATGCACAGCGATGAGGCTTGCGAGATTCAACCTCCAGTCCTCATCCGTTGAGAAGAAAAGTTTTATGGGTCTTCCTTCGCCTGCATCCGCTGGAAGTATTATTTCAACTGCACTTATATTTCAGAAAACAAGAAATTACCCCTATGAATGGGAACTTATATTTTTTGCCATCCTCACATTTTTAAATTCCATGTTAATGATAAGCCAGCTCAGATTCAGAGCTTTCAAGGAGATTGAAATTTTTTCAAGGGTAAACATCAAAGAATTTCTTCTTTTTGTATTGGGACTTATGCTCTTCGTCCTTGAACCAATCATCTTTATCTTTTCCGTTATTAACCTCTACATAATATGGAACCTCGTTGAAAACCTGTATAATGGATTGAGAAAGAAAAAGGTTGTTGAGGAGGTGCAAGAAAATGCCGGAGAAAATTTACATATTTGATACAACTCTTAGAGACGGGGAGCAGGCTCCCGGTTTCAGTATGAGCGTTGAGGAAAAAATCAAAATGGCTCTTCAACTTGAAAAATTGAATGTGGATGTTATTGAAGCTGGATTTCCTATATCTTCAGAAGGAGATTTTGAAGCGGTCTCAGAAATTGCAAAAATCATAAAGGGTCCTGAAATCGCCGGACTCGCTCGAACAAATAAAGAGGACATTGAAAGAGCATGGGAGGCACTTAAATGGTCACCAAAAGGAAGAATCCACATATTTATTGCCACATCCCCAATTCATATGAAGTATAAACTCAGACTCTCTCCGGAGGAGGTTCTGGAAAAAGCGGTAAAGGCTGTTGAGTATGCGAAGAGGTTTACGGATAACATTGAATTTTCAGCAGAGGATGCCACAAGAAGCGATAGAGAATTTCTGGCGAAGGTTTTCACGGAAGTCATCAAGGCTGGAGCAAGGGTTATAAACATTCCAGACACTGTAGGCTACACAACTCCCGATGAGTTTTATTCTCTTGTTTCCTACATAAAAGAAAAGGTGAGGGAAGTTAAGGATGTAATAATAAGCGTCCACTGTCATAATGACCTCGGTCTCGCAGTAGCAAATAGTCTATCCGCAATAAAAGCCGGTGCAAGACAGGTAGAATGCACAATAAATGGAATAGGCGAAAGGGCTGGCAATGCATCACTTGAGGAGATAGTTATGGGATTGAAAACGAGAAGGGATGTTTTTGACTTTTATACAGATGTGGTGACAACCCAGATATATCCAACGAGCAAAGCGCTTTCCCTTATAACCGGCATAAGCGTCCAGCCAAATAAGGCAATTGTGGGGAGAAACGCATTTGCCCATGAAGCAGGAATTCATCAGGATGGAGTTCTTAAAGAAAAAACTACTTACGAGATAATGAAACCCGAGGATATAGGACTCCCTTCCAATATACTTGTCCTTGGAAAACATTCCGGAAGACACGCACTTAAAGAAAGGTTGAAAAGCTTAGGCTATGAGCTTGCTGACGACGAAATAAACAACATATTCAAAAAAGTGAAGGTTCTTGCTGACAAAAAGAAGGAGATATATGATGAAGACCTTGAAGCAATAGTTGCTGAGGAAATCTACAAAGGTCCTGAAAAATACAGACTTATATCCGTTAATTTTGCAAGCGGAATGGAAATGATACCTAGCGCCACAGTTGTAATGGAGATTGACGGAAAAATAGTAAAAGAAATAGGCTGGGGAAATGGTCCTGTGGACGCAGTTTACAGGGCAATTCAAAAAATTACTCAGACAAAATGCAAACTTTCAAAGTTTGTAATAAGTGCCATTACAGGCGGAACAGACGCTCAGGGAGAAGTAACAGTTCACATTGAAGAGGAAGGAAATTTTGCAGTTGGTAGAGGCGCTCATACCGATGTAGTTGTGGCAAGCGCAAAGGCTTTTGTAAATGCTCTGAACAGACTTGAGTTGAGAAAAAATCTCACTAAAAAAGTTAAAGCGGAACTTTAAAATGGGATGGACGATAACAGAAAAAATTCTCGGAAGTCATATTGGAAAAGAAGGAGTCAGTCAAGGAGAACACATATTTGCAGATGTAGATTTTATGCTTGCAAATGATATCACCTTTCCTCTATCAATAAATATCCTTAAGGAACTAAAAGATGTAGAATTTAAAGGAATAAAAAAATTGACGCTCGTAGCAGACCATTTCACTCCCAACAAGGATGTAAGATCAGCAGAAAATGTGAAACTCTTGAGGGAATTTTCCAGAAAATATGGAATAAAACTTTACGAAGGTGGAACCTGCGGGGTTGAACACTGTTTGCTCCCGGAAGAAGGACTGGTTGTTCCCGGGAACCTTATCATTGGAGCGGACAGCCATACCTGCACTTATGGAGCTCTTGGGGCATTTTCAACAGGTGTGGGAAGCACAGATCTGGCAGGAGCAATTATAAGTGGAAAGGTATGGTTGAGAGTCCCGGAAACAATAAAAATTGAATACAGGGGTAAACCTCAGAAATGGGTGTACGGAAAGGATATAATTCTGATGACCCTAAAAGACCTCGGTGAGGAATCTGGAATTTACAGGTCGCTTGAATTTTCAGGAGAAACTATTTCCTACCTTGATATGCCTCAGAGGTTTACTATTTGCAATATGGCTGTTGAAGGTGGAGAAAAGAATGGAATAATTCAACCCGATAAGATAACAGAGGCGTATGTCAAGGAAAGGGCGAAAAGAACCTGGAAATTCTATTATAGCGATTCTGATGCAAAATATGCTGAAGTAAGAACATACGATATTTCTAAACTTACTCCACAGGTTGCTCTTCCACATTCTCCGTTGAACTCGGTAAGCATATTTGAGATTTCAAAAATTGAAATAGACCAGGTTTTTATTGGCTCATGCACAAACGGATGGTATGAGGACCTCAGAATAGCCGCAGAAGTTATAAAGGGAAAAAAGGTGAATGACAACATGAGACTTATAGTAGCACCAGCAACCTACAAAATATATCTGCAGGCATTAAAAGATGGAATTCTTGAAATATTTGCATCAGCAGGAGCAATAATAAGTCCTCCTACATGCGGTCCCTGTCTTGGCGGACATATGGGAGTCCTTGCTTCCGGCGAAAAGGCTGTTTCAACCACAAACAGAAATTTCATAGGAAGAATGGGACATCCTGAAAGTGAGGTTTATCTGGCAAACCCTGCTGTCGCTGCCGCATCGGCAGTCCTCGGAAGAATAGCACATCCCGACGAGGTGAAATAATGATAAAAATAACCGGAAAGGCATGGAAGGTTGGAGACCACATAGATACGGATGTTATTATCCCGGCACCATATCTGAACATTACTGACCCATCAAAACTTAAAGAAGGACTTTTTGAACCAATAAGAAAGAATTTTTCAAAAATGGTGAATGCGGGAGACATACTTCTTGGGGGAAAAAATTTCGGCTGTGGCTCATCAAGGGAACACGCTCCACTCGCCATAAAGGCAAGCGGAATTTCCTGTGTCATAGCAAAATCCTTTGCAAGAATTTTTTACCGGAACTCTTTCAACATAGGACTTCCACTCATAATATCTCCACAAGCAGTGGATGGTTCAGAAGAAGGAGACCTCCTGGAAGTGAATTTTGAAGAGGGAAGAATAAAAAACCTAACAAAAAACTCAGAATTTTCCTTTCCGCCCCTTGAAAAATTCCTGCTGGAAATCTCTTCGGAAGGACTTATAAACTACATTCTGAAGAGGAAAAATGAAATATAAAATCCTGATTCTACCTGGAGACGGAATAGGAAAAGAGGTCATTAAAGAAGCTGAAAAGGTTCTTCAAAAGGTGGAAGAAAAATACGGTTTATCCGTTGAAAAAATATACGGACTCATAGGTGGAGAATGTCTTGATAGAAAAGGGGTTCCGATTGAAGAAGGAACCCTTGAAATGACAAAAAAGTGCGATGCGGTTCTTCTCGGAGCAGTGGGCGGTCCGAAGTGGGATTCTCTTCCCTTTGATAAAAAGCCCGAACAGGGACTTCTTGCTCTGAGAAAGGCTTTAAATGCCTTTGCGAACATAAGACCCGTAAAAGTCTTTCCCTCTCTTTTAGACAGTTCTCCTTTAAAGACGGAGAGAATAAAAAATGTAGACCTTGTAGTTGTAAGGGAACTTACAGGAGGAATATATTTTGGTGAACCAAGAGGTATTTTTTTGAAAAACGGTAAAAGGGTGGGAGTAAATTCTGAAGTATATTCTGAAGATGAAATTGAAAGGATTGCAAGGGTGGCATTTGAACTTGCAAGAAAAAGGAGAAAGAAGGTTACATCCGTGGATAAAGCGAATGTGCTTGAAAGCTCTGTGTTGTGGAGGGAGGTCGTGAATTCCGTCTCAAAAGAATACCCTGATGTGAACCTTTCCCACATGTATGTGGACAACTGTGCCATGCAGATAATAAGAAATCCGGGACAGTTTGATGTAATTTTAACAAACAATATGTTTGGAGACATCCTGAGCGACGAATCAGCGGTACTTGCAGGCTCCATTGGTCTCCTTCCATCAGCAAGCATTGGATACGAAAAAAAGGGACTGTATGAACCAATTCACGGAAGCGCACCGGACATAGCAGGAACCGGAAGGGCAAATCCAATTGCGACAATTTTATCCCTAACTTTAATGTTCCGTCTGAGCTTTGAAAGGGATGATATAGCAAATGATATTGAAAGGGCAATAGAAGAGGTCATTAACGAAGGGTACAGAACTGAGGACCTCGGTGGCACAAAAATCCTCTCCACATCAGAAATGGGGGATGAAATAGTTAAGAGAATTTGAAAATTTTACATTTCCCCTGAATACAGGAATTGCAAAGAGGGGGACAGGAGGGGTTTTTTCCCATCATCACCGATTTAAAACCCGCTTCGTCAAATGGATATTCAATAAATTCAGTACTCTTCTTTTCGGTCAGTTTAAAATTTTTCAGCGATGAATCCTCCATTATTTTTTTAAGAATCTCCCTGCTACTCCACGAAAGTATGTATTCAAGGCGGGCTTCTTTCAGACTTTTGAATTTAAAATTTGCAAATTTTTTAACTGCCTTTTTAAGAAATTCTGCTTTCCCTAATATACTCTCATCTGGAAATTCCTCGTTCATAAATGGAGTATGCGGAAGAGGAACAAAGGGATTAACACTTAATGTGATTTTTCTTTTAAAAATTCCAGCCATTTCCCGCGACAGATGCACAATATCTTTAATATCATCTTCTCTTTCACCAGGAAGCCCTATTATAAAATATGCCTTTAAATCCTTAAAATAATTACTCGCCCATTTAACCCCTTCAAGTATTTTTTCATATGAAATTTCTTTTCCTATAAGTCTTCTCAGTCTATATGAACCTGCCTCCGGAGCAATGGTGAATGTCTTCTGTCCATCCTTTAAAAGTTCAAATAGTTCAGGGTCATAAAGGTCAGCCCTCCAGGATGAAGTGGTTACTTTATATCCCATTTTTTTCAACCCTATAAGAATCTCTTTTAATGAAGGATGATCCGCAACAACAGGAGCAATCAAACCAATTCTCGTCCTTTTTGTTTTCTCGGAAGCCCTGAGCACCATCTCAGGGTCAAAAAATCTCGGTGGAGAATGAATGAACCCTATCGGACAAAAAGAACATTTCCACCTGCATCCCCTTCCAATCTCAACAAGTCCTGCATTTTTGAATACATTTCCCCCATCTTCAGACCATGCTGGAAAGAAAGATAACTCTTTTCTGTTTTTGAAAACTCTCTTTCGTAATGGAGGTTCATTCAAAGAAGGAACATAAATTGATTTCAATTCGTTAAGTTTTTCAAGAAGTTGCCGTCTTGATTTTCCATTTTTTATTTCCATAAGGAGAACTTCAATTACGCCCTCTGCATCTCCTATTACAATTGCATCAAAAATCTCAGCAACTGGTTCTGGATTTATTGAAAAAGCATTTCCGCCCCCAATGACAAATGGGAAAACTTCCTTTCTATCCTTTGAAAGAACCGGAATTCCTGTTGAAAGCATGATTTCAGGAATTTTTAAATAATCTGTAAGAAATGAAACCGAAAAAGCAAGAATGTGATATTCCTTTATGTCTCTTTTTGAATCTATGTTCTCCAGTTTCCCATCATAAAAAATCCTGTCACAGATAAAGCCTTCCACAGAATTTATCAATCTGAAAACCGAATTGAATCCAAGGTTGGCAATGCCTATTTCATAAGGTGCCGGGTATATGAGGGCGACCCTTAACTTCATATTTTTATGGCTTTTTTTCTTTTATGAAATTTTCAGTCACCCACCACATGTCGTTGTAAAAATATGCTCCAATACCAACTTTTTCCATTTCCGGATCTATTATATTACACTTGTGGGCGGAACTGTCCATCAGCATGAGATGGATTTCATCTGCACTTTTTCCAAGTCCTATGTTCTCACTAACTTTTGAAAAATTTATTCCTGCCTTTTTCATCCTGTCAGATGGACTTCCAGTTGATGGAGAGAAATGGGACAGAAATCCATTTTTTGCCATATCTTCGGAATGTTTTCTGCTCACCCTTGAAATCTCCTTAGAGTATATCAGCTCTTTTAAATTCCTCATTTTTCTCTCTTCATTTATTAAAATTAAAAGCCTCTCTTCTATAGATTTTGACTGCGGTGCATCCGGAATTTCGGGAAACAGGGGTTCTGAAAAAGGAATTATTATAAATGGTTCGTCTGTTTCAGCATCTGCCAGTTCAACCTTTCTAACCCCCTTTCCGAATTTCAAAGAAAGGCTTTCCTGGGCAAAAATTTTCTCATATTCACAACTTTCATTCTCCATTTCTTTTATTATTTTTACCTTTTTGATTTTAGAAATTTTTCTCAGGTTGATTTCCTTCCCGCCCATTTTTTCAATTTTGTATGGAGTACGAAATGAAAGAAAGAGATATGCCCTTTCATCCTTTAATCTGCATTCTCCAGAGGCGTAAAAGTCCCCATTTTCTTCTATTTCTTTCATAAAATCTTCGGGTATTTCAAACTCTTCTACATCCCCTTTAACGGAGAGCATGTATGGTACTATGCGGGTATAGAAATTTCCATTTTTTCTGAGCACAATCAAAATTTCTCTCACATCCACATCGCCGTTTTTAAGATAGGAGCAGGCAAGAGGTTCAAGAACCGTTTTCAGGTCGGGAATTAGATTTGATTTCAAAAGTAAAAGAAAAACAAAAAAATTCATCTGATTGTGGCGGTTTTGAGAGAACGAACCATTTCCTTTGCACTTTTAAAATCAACGCCCTTTTCAGAAAGTTTTTTCAATAAAGCACTTCCTACCACAACGCCATCTGCAAACGAAAGTTTTCTGATATCCTCCGGAGAACGGATACCAAAACCCACCACAACAGGTTTTTCTTCATATACTTTTTTGAAATTCACAATAAATTTTTTTATTCCTTTTATGTCTTTTATTTCTGAACCCGTAGTTCCGGTGATGGATACATAATAAATGAACCCGTATGAAATTTCTGCAATTTTTTTTGCCCTTTCAATGGATGTGGTTGGAGCAAGGAGTTGAACAAGAGGAATTTTTTCATGAACTTTAAGCCTGAGAGTCTCTTCGTATGAAAGGTCAGGAATTATGAACCCGTCAACGAATTTGAGTTTTGAAAGATTCTCAAGTCCAAACCGAAAGAATGGATTCATGTATCCCATGAGCACAACAGGAACCGGAATATTTTCCTTTTCCCTTTCAAGGAAATCTAAAATTTCTTTAAGAGATGTACCAAATGAAAGGGATTTCTCTGAAGCATGCTGAATCACTTTTCCATCCGCAATTGGATCGGAGAACGGAACCCCTATTTCAATTATGTCACTTCCTCCTTCAATAACAGCACGGAGAAAGGTCTTAAATTTTTTAGGCTCGGGAAAATTAAATGTAATATAGGTAATGAGAGCTCTTTCTCCCCTTTCCTTAAGCGAGAGAAATTTTTCAATAATGGATTTTCCTTTCACCTGAGGTCTTTTAAAGACTCTTCAAGGATTTTCTGAAGTTTTGGATAAATATACGGATTTGCTCCAACGATGTGTCCATTTATAAGATATTCATCGCCTCCCCATATGTCAGTCACAATGCCTCCTGCCTCTTTTATAATCAATGCTCCTGCTGCTACATCCCAGTGAGAAAGAAATAATTCCCAGAATCCATCAAATATTCCCTTCGCGGTGTAACATAAATCAAGGGATGCTGCTCCGAGCCTTCTTACACCGCTTACATAAATGAAGATCTCCCGGAAGCTTTTTAGATAAAGGTCTATGTAATCCTTTGCTTTAAAAGGAAATCCTGTTCCTATAAGAGCATCTGAAAGTTCTTTGGTGGTTGAAACAGATATTTTTTCATTGTTTAAAAAAGCTCCTTTTCCCTTTTCAGCCCAGTAAAGTTCTTTCCTAATCGGATCGTAAACAGCACCAGCCACAAGTTCTCCATCAAACTCAACAGCCACTGAAACCGCAAAAACAGGAAGTTTTTTGGTATAATTTCTCGTTCCGTCAAGTGGGTCAATTATCCATCTGTAATTTTCCTTTCTATCAAAGGTTCCGCTTTCCTCAGCAAGGATGTCATGGTCGGGAAAGTGTTTCCATATATACTCTTTTATAGCCTCCTCGGATTCTCTGTCTGCAACAGTGACAAGATCATTTATTGCCTTTTCCTCAATCTCAGAAGCAAGAAGATTCCCGAAGTGCTGAAGCGTGATTTTTCCGCCGAGCAAAACACATTCTTTAACCTTATCAATCAATTCCATAGAAAAATTTATATATCAAAACAGAACTCCTTTCAATTTTTCTATTCGGTTTTTCTTATAATTTTCCTCCACACTTTATCTTTCTAAATTTTTTGTATCTTTCCATATCCAAAAAAACTCTCTTTTACAAACTAATCTGGTTAAATAGATTTTTGTTCCAAAATTAAAAAATTTATTGACATAATAAAAAAATTCGTTTACATTTTGTAAAAAAGAAGGGAGGTGAGAACATGAATGGATTGGGCAGGCATCTGCTTCTTGAATTAAGGGAAGCAGATCCTAAAAAGCTCAACGATGTAGAAGGTTTGAAAAAAACACTTCTCAGAGCGGCTGAGGAGGCAGGAACAACAATTATAGATTATACTTTCAGAAAATTCTCCCCTTACGGAGTTAGTGGTGTTGTTGTAATTGCTGAATCCCATCTTTCCATTCACACATGGCCAGAATACGGATATGCAGCTGTTGATATATTTACCTGTGGCGATTCACTTCAACCAGAAAAAGCAGTAGCTATCATAGTGGAAGAGACAAAATCAAAGAATCCATTCGTTATTGAGGTAAAAAGAGGAATCCTCTCATACAAAAATGTGAAGTATCCTCATAAAACCTGTGAAAAAGATGCAAAAGCGATCTCAATTGTTTTTTGACCAGATTACACCTGACGATGGGCTATATGTAAAGATAGAATCAAGGCTCTGGAAGGGGAAGACTCCTTATCAAAAGGTAGAGATTTTAAATTTGAAAGGGTTTGGAAAGTCTCTCATTCTTGATGGAAAAATTCAGTCAACGGTAGGGGATGAATACATTTATCATGAAACCCTCGTCCATCCAGCCATGCTTTCACATCCTGAGCCCAAAACGGTTCTTGTAATAGGTGGTGGTGAAGGAGCAACAATAAGAGAGGTTCTGAGGCACAAAAGTGTGGAGAAATGCATAATGGTGGACGTTGATAAAGAAGTAGTTGAAATTTGCAAGAAATTTCTCCCTGAAATGCATCAAAATTCCTTTTATGACCCAAGGGTAGAACTCCATTTTGAAGATGGCAGAAAATTTGTGGAAAGGTCAGAAAATTCATCTTTTGATGTGATAATAATGGATAGTACAGACCCCCTTGAAGGAGGTCCTTCCTATCTTTTGTTTACCATAGAATTCTACAAAGAGGTCCTTAAAAAACTGAAAAAGAACGGAGTCTTTGTAGTTCAATCCAACATGGTAAGGCAGAAAAACAATCTCTGTTTTGGTTCTATTTTGAAAACTATCTCCGCTGTATTTCCAAAAAGTTATGGATACTACACATACATTCCATCGTTTTTCACACAATGGGGGTTTTGCGTAGGTTCAAAAGGACCTGACATAAGAAAAATTCCACCGTCAAAAATAGACGAACTGATAAAGAGAAGAATAAAGGGAAAATTGAAATATCTTGATGGAACTTTCATTCACAAAATGTGTCTCTTTTCAAAGGATATCCTGACAGAATTAAAAAAGACTTCAAGGCTCATAAAATATTCTCGACCACTTTTTGCTGTTTAACTCTGACACGAAGGTTGAAGACAAAAATATCTTCTTGAATTATCCGAAATCTGAAAAAGGATAAAGAGAACCATTGAATCCCAGTGTGGACTTGAAAAGAGAAAAAAAAATTTTTATTATACAAAACATGGTTCCTCGGTAGCTCAGTCGGCAGAGCAGGTGGCTGTTAACCACCGGGTCGCAGGTTCGAGTCCTGCCCGAGGAGCCATAAATAGCAGTTGCTCAAAACCCACTGCAAAAGGAGTAACTAAATGTTCGGAGGTCTCATGGAACGAAAAAAGCTGTTCGTAGGGGGACTCCCCTGGAAAACCACGGAGAAAGAGCTGAAAGAAGCCTTCTCCAAATTTGGCGAAGTGGAAGATGTAAAAGTAATAAGGGACAAAAGGACTGGAAAGTCCAAGGGGTTCGGTTTTGTTACCTTTGAGTCCAATGAAAGTGCGTTGAAAGCAAAAGAAGGGATGAACAATACCACCTTTGGAGATAGAACAATAAAGGTAGACTGGGCAAAAGAAAAATCTCCAAAATCCTGACCATTTGTCAGGCGAACAAAACTGAAAATATTCAAGTGTAAGGGAGAGGGATACTCTTCTCACCCGACATAAAGAGGTGAACGGGAAGAGTATCTCTTTTCCTTTTTTATTTATTCTTTAGATATTCCTTTTTATTCTCCTAACCTTCCTATAATGGCAGCGCTGGCTATTCCCATAAAAGGAAATCCACCAAGATTATGAGTAAGACCAACTCTCGGGTCCTTTATCTGTCTTTTATCTGCCTTCCCAAGAAGCTGAAGATACATTTCATATAACATTCTTAAACCGGAAGCACCTATTGGATGACCGAAACACTTCAATCCTCCATCTGGCTGACAGGGAATTTTCCCATTTAGGTCAAAAAATCCATCAAGCACATCTTTAATTGCCTTTCCCCTCTCGCATATTCCAAGGTCTTCATAGGTAACAAGTTCTGTTATTGAAAAACAGTCGTGAACCTCCATCATACTTATCTCTTCCCTTGGATTCTTTATTCCTGCTTCTTTGTATGCGAGCTGTGCTGCTCTCGTGGTAGGAATTATATGGTCATAATACCAGTTGGTAAAACCTGCCTCCTCTCCATTGCTTAGAGAAATCTGTAATGCTTTAACCGTTATTATATCAGATTTCTTCTTAATGGATTTGGCAATGTCTACAGTGGTCACAATCGCAGCAGCAGCGCCATCAGAAACTCCACAGCAATCATAAAGTCCGAGAGGATATGCAATCATTGGAGCATTAAGAATTTCATCAATTGTAGGGGTATTTCTTAAATGTGCCTTGGGATTGAGGGCTCCATTTTGATGGCTCTTCCATGAAATGTGTGCCATTGCCTGTTTGACTTCGTCCATTGAAAGTCCGTATTTCGCACAGTACCCACTTGCAAGCATAGCAAAACCTCCAGGAGCTGTGATATTTGGTCTAACGAACCAACTGAGATTTCCACCACCTCCTGCTGGAAGCCCGCCGTAGCCAGTATCCTTCAATTTCTACACGCCCACTGCGAGACATATATCGTATGCTCCAGAAGCCAATCCATACACAGAACGGCTAAATGCCTAGGTT
>JBBIVP010000044.1:2985-12619 GCA_037439705.1 bacterium | reverse complement strand
AGCAGGATTTGGAGGGAATACTGTTAATATTGTGGAGGCTGAAAGTGTTGATAATTTTATTGAGGAAATCAAAAAAAGATATAGAGAGGGAATGGGAAAGGAGGCAGTGGTAAGAGTCCTTTCGTCTTCAGATGGACTTTTGGTGGAGAGGCAATAATTTTTTACTTTTGTTGAAATGGATTTAAGAGTTGTTAAATATATTTTAAAAAAGGAGTGAGAGATGAGCGGAGGAGAAATAACAAGGAAGATAATGTGGGGTCATCCGGTAGTTTCTAAGGTTCTTATGTACCTGATATTTGTAATCTCTGCTGTGATTCTTATCTACGGACTTTACAAAAGGGTGATGCTTTGGAGAAAAGGAAAGCCTGCTGATAGATTTAATTTCTTCTTTGAAAGATTTAAGAGAATGCTTCTTGATGCACTTTTACAACTTAAGGTCTTAAAAGAATACTATCCGGGAATTATGCATGTGCTTATTTACGCTGGATTCGGCGGATTATTCATAGGGACACTTATAGTTCTTGTTGAGTTTGACCTTCATTTTCTGCACGGCGGATTTTTTAAGGGGGACTTCTACCGAATTTTTTCTTTCTTCATGGAGATATTTGGAATTCTTATGATTCTGGGAGCACTTATCGCTATCTTCAGGAGGTACATCCAGAGAACGAAGGGATTGAGTATGGAATGGGACGACCATTTCATCATTTTCTGGGTACTCGCTCAAGGGGTTCTCGGGTTTTTCCTGGAAGGTGCACGAATAAAAGTGACAGGAATGCCAGAGTTTGAGAAAACTATTTCATTTGTTGGATACTGGCTCGCTGGAACCTTCAGTGAGCCTTCTGTTAAGCCCATTTATTTTATTCTCTGGTGGACACATGCTTTACTTACCTTCCTTTTTATTGCGATATTTCCCTTAACAAAGTTTTCACACATCCTGTTTTCGCCTTTAAATGTTTTCTTCAAAAATCTTGGTCCTCTTGGAGCCCTTCCAAAAAGAATTGATGTGGCAACAGAATTTGAAAAGGTTGAATATCTCGGTGTTAAAAAACTTGAGGATTTTACATGGAAAGACCTTCTTGACCTTGATTCCTGCACAAGATGCGGGAGGTGTGAGAGAAACTGTCCTGCTTTTAACACGGATAAGCCACTTTCTCCAAAAAAATTCATTCTTGACCTCAGGGATTGTATGTCAAAAGGAATTCCCATTCACAAGGAAGATGAAAAAGGTGGAATTTCAATGGATACAGTCCTTTCCTGCACCACCTGCGGTGCCTGCATTTATCATTGTCCTGTGGCTATTGAACATGTTCCAAAGATAATTGAGTTCAGAAGGTATTACATCTTCAATGCTCAAATCTCAGGGACTCCCGCAAAGACACTTCAAAGGATTACAAATCAGGGTAATCCTTGGGGACTTCCTCAAAATGAAAGGGCTTTATGGGCAGAAGATTTGGGAATAAAAATCCTTAAACCCGGAGATGAAGTTGAATATCTCTGGTGGGTGGGATGTGCCGGTTCATATGACCCCAGGTATCAGAAGGTTTCTAAGGCTTTAGCAAAAATTTTGAAATCAGCAGGCGTTGATTTTGGAATTCTTGGAAACAGGGAAAAATGCACAGGAGAATCTGCAAGGAGGCTCGGTGATGAAGCTCTTTTCCAGATACTTGCTCAGGAGAACATAGAGACACTGAATTCAGTAAAATTTAAGAAAATTATTACAGCATGCCCCCATTGTTATAACACTATAAAGAATGAGTATTCCCAGATGGGTGGACATTATGAAGTACTACATCACTCGGAATTTATAAATGAACTTTTGAAAGAAGGGAAGATAAAACTTAATGGGAAGGGAGAAGTTCTCACTTACCACGACCCATGTTATCTTGGAAGATATAACGGTGTATTTTCCGAACCGAGAGAGATTTTGTCGCGTCTGGGTAATCTGAAGGAATTGAAAAGGTACGGTGAAAAAAGTTTTTGCTGTGGAGGTGGAGGAGGGCATATGTGGATGGAACTTGACACAGGAGAAAGGATAAACAGGGAAAGGCTAAAGGATATAGAAGAGCTTTCCCCTCAAAAGGTAGTGGTTGCATGTCCATTCTGTCTGACAATGATTGACGAGGCTTTAAAATTCAAAAACCTTGAGGAAAAAATTGCACTCAAGGATATAGCAGAGGTTGTAGCGTCCGCAATATGAAGGAACAGAGAGTTGGAATAATAGGTGTTGGAGCAGTTCCTGCAAGGGGGGTAAGCCCTGATGTGTCCTATAGAGAGATGATATTTGAGGCTGCTCAAAAAGCTTATGAAGAGGCTGGAATTGAGCCTCAGGATGTTGATACTTTCGTATGTCTTTCAGAGGATTTTAACGAGGGGGTAAGCATATTTGATGAGTATGTCCCTGACCAGCTTGGAGCAGTTCTAAAACCTGTTCATACTATATGTGGAGATGGTTTGTATGGAATTGCTTCTGTGTTTATGCAACTCAGAACCGGAGTTTTTCAGATTGGAGTTGTGGAGGCTCACAGCAAGCTTTCAAATATAGTAATAAGAGGAGAAGTTGAAGAGATGGCTCTTGAACCACTTTGTTCAAGGTGGACAGGATTTCACCCCTATTTTGTTGCGGGTTTGGAAATGAGAAGATTTCTTTTTGAAACAGGGTTTAAAGAAGAAGATTGTGCAGAGGTGGTTAAAAGGATGAAAATGAATGCCATGTTTAATCCATTGGCAGCACATCCAGCAAAAATTTCCGTGGATGATGTTCTTGATTCAAAACCCATTGCTACTCCATTAAAAGAGTTTGATATTGCTCCACAAGCAGACGGTGCAGTGGTTATTGTTCTTGCGAGGGAGGATGTTATCAGGTCATTAAAAAAAGATGCAGTGTGGATAGAAGGAATAAGTTTTTTCACAGGCGAACCCCATCTTGATTCAAGGGATTTTGGAAAAGCGACCTATGCTGAACTTTCAGCAAAGAAAGCACTTGAGATAGCAGGTATAAAAAATATACGGAAAAATGTGCAGTTAATAGAATTATGTGATGTATTTTCTTATAAAGCATTGCAACACATTGAGGCGACAGGACTTTGTAAAAAGGGGGAAAGTGGAATTCTTCTTAAAGAAGGCTTCTTTGATTTTGATGGTGAAATACCTGTAAATTTATCAGGCGGGCATCTTGGAATAGGCTCAATGCCTGAAGCCACAGTTTTGTATCAGGTTCTTGAGGTGGTGAAACAATTAAGAGGAGAGGCTGGAAAAAGACAGGTAAAAAATGCAACTATTGGACTTGTTCAGAGCTGGCGGGGTATTCCCACATCCAGCGGTGCCACTTTGATTCTGGGGGTATAAAATGAAACCCTGGAGAAAGGTAGCAGTAATAGGAGCAGGGTTGACAAAATTTATGAGA
This sequence comes from bacterium, assembly GCA_037439705.1. Lineage (GTDB taxonomy): Bacteria > JBBIVP01 > JBBIVP01 > JBBIVP01 > JBBIVP01 > JBBIVP01. The sequence continues at coordinate 9,216 of JBBIVP010000044.1, read as the reverse complement.
AGAGCCCTTGAGACGGGCAGGGAACTTTCGTTCTATGCTGTAAAAGAAGCCTTATCATCAAGCGGATTGAAATTTAAAGATATTCAAAGTGTGGTGATGGCTACTGCACCTGATGCCTTTGATGGAGTTCATATGAAGGGAGAATATCTGGCAGATGGAGCAGGTGGATTTAAAAAGCCATATATGAGGTCCTATGTTGGAGGAGGTTCAGGAGTTTTTGCCATTATTCACGGATGGTATATGGTGGCATCAGGGATGTTTGATACCTGCCTTGTTGTAGCAGAAGAAAAGATGTCTTCCTGTCAGCCACATCCCCAGGGAGCTTTTAATTCCATTTATGATCATACCCTTGAAAGACCACTTGGGGTGAACCTTCTGTGGATATTTGCTCTTGAGATGCAAAGATATATGCATGTCCATAAAATTTCCGAAGAGGAAATAGCGCTTGTTTCGGTAAAAAATAAAAAGAATGCCCTTGACCATCCATCAGCCCAGGTGGCAGAGGAAGTGACTGTAAAGGATGTTCTCAATTCAGAAATAATGGCATGGCCTGTGAGAAGGCTCATGGTTTCTCCGACAAGTGATGGAGCAGGAGCAATAGTTCTTGCCACTGAACATATAGCCAGAAGGGTTTCGGAGAAGCCCGTATGGATTGAAGGAGTAGGATGGTGTCTTGATACTTCCTTCTGGACAAACAGGGATCTGTATTATCCCGATTATGTTGAAAAAGCAGCGAGAATGGCTTATGAAATGGCAGGAATTAAGGAGCCTTCAAAGGAGATTCATATCGCAGAGCCCTACGACCCATTTGCTTATAAGGAACTCCATCATATGGAAGGGCTTCTTCTCTGTAAAAGGGGAGAGGCTCCCAAACTTACTGCTAAGGGAGTTACCCAGAGAAATGGCGACTTGCCAGTTTGTCCTTCAGGAGGACTTCTGGGAGTTGGTAATCCAATTGCGGCAGCAGGTCTGATGAAAATTTGTGAAATATTCTGGCAATTGAGAGGGGAGGTGGGAAAGAGACAGGTTCCGGGAAATCCCAAAAGAGGTGTTGCTCAAGCATGGGGGGACCTCATGCAGGTTGGAACGGTTGTGGTTCTTGGAATATAGGAGAAAAAAATGAAAGTTAGAGGAAAAGATTTAAAGAAAGAAGAGTTTGAAAGGGTTATAAAAATAGAGTATCATCCCAAACTTCTTTATGCATGGGATGCCGGATATGCGGTGGGAAAATTCTTAAGCGGTTTGAAAGAAGGGAAAATCCTCGGAATAAGGTGCAGAAAATGTGATAGAATTCTTGTTCCACCGAGGGCGTTCTGTGAACTCTGTTTTGTTCCGCTTGATGAGTGGGTTGAGTTAAAGGATACAGGAAGGGTTAATACATTCAGCATTTCATACATAAGCTGGGATGTGAAAAGGCTTGAAAAGCCAGAAATTCCCGCTGTTATAGAGATAGATGGCGCTTCAGAAGGAATAGGCATTCTTCACCTTCTCGGAGAAGTTAAACCCGAACAGGTAAAGGTTGGAATGAGGGTAAAGGCTGTCTGGAAAAAGAAGGAAGAAAGAGTTGGTGCTATAACAGATATTCTTTACTTTAAGCCACTGGAAGGAGAATTAAAATGAAAAAGGTTGAGAAGAATACAGAAATAAGAATATGGAAGGGAGAAATTTCCGTATATTACCTTTATACGCCCGGGATTGCGGGTGAGAAGTTTTTTGAATCTCTGAAAGATGGAAAATTTATTGCTTCTAAATGTTCCGAATGCGGTAAAAGGTATATTCCACCAAGGATATACTGTGAGGAATGCCTTTCTGAAATTGAAGAGTACTTTGTAGTTCCAAACTCCGGCGTTGTGGAAAGCTGGTCAGAGGTTTATTTAACTGCTGATGAAAATTTTCTTGATAAACCCGTTCTTATTGCACTGGTTAAAATTGATGAAACCGACGGAAAGCTTATTTTGAAAGCCCTTGAGAAAGTTGAGATAGGAGATAGAGTAGAGATAGTTTTTGAGGAGAAAAGGGAGGGGAGAATTAGTGATATAAAGGGGATAAGAAGAAGGTAGGTTAGATGATTAAGTTTATTTTTTTATCAATCTTCTAAAATCTCGGAGAAAAAGGTTTGCAAGGGGTGTTAGGATGGATGGGAAAAGTGTATAGATAAGCCATAAAAGTCGGACATGAAAAGGAAAGACAACAATGGCTTTGTTCCGTTCAACTCCTGATAAAATTTTATTAACTGCATACTCAACAGAAACTATCAATCTCTGTGGTACGAGCGCGACAGTCTCTTCCCTTGGAACTTTCAGGACATGAGCAGTTTCAAACATTTCTGTCTGGACAAATCCCGGGCATACCACAGTTACTTTTACTCCCAGTTTCACACCTTCCAGCCTGAGGGTTTGAGATAATCCAACCACTCCGAATTTGGAGGTTACATAAGGAAGTTGAAGTGGGATGGGGATAAGACCCCCACCCGAAGCAATATTAACTATATGTCCGAAACCCTGACGGGTCATAATGTGATATGCTTCCATTGTTCCATAAACCACACCCAGTAGATTTACCTCAAGAACGCGAAGCAAATCTTCAACCTCCATGTCTCTTGCGTCACCCACGGTTATGATACCTGCATTGTTGAAGATGAAATCCAGTCTTCCATGCTTTGAATGGGTCTCCTGAATGCATTTTCGGACTTCCTCTTTCTTTGTCACATCAAGGTGAACCGCGTGCGCTTTACCGCCTTCTTTTAGAATGTCATTAGCAACCATTTCCGCTCCATCTTTGTTGATGTCCGCTACCACGACGAATGTTCCTCTTCTTGCCAGTTCTTTACACAAGCCCCTTCCAATTCCTGAAGCCCCTCCTGTAACAATAGCCAATTTATTTTTAAAGTAATCTATTTTTGACATAATGTTATTATGATAATATCAGTTTTTTTAAACTGTCAATAAATTAAAATGTAGACCTACACGGACATAATTACCAGAGGAAAATGAGGAAAATTGAGTTGAAGGGAGTAAAATTGGATGAAAAGGTGGCGTTTTTAATGATAGAAAAGGCTTTGAAAGGAGAGGATTTAAAGGTTTAAAAAGTCAAAATTCAAGACCTGACCGCAAAACGGATTCTAAATGTTTTCAGATTTGGCATTAAGTAGCCCTTCTTTCTCGTTTTTATCATCCCAAACCCAGTTTTCCAGGGTTCATAATTCCGTTGGGGTCAATACTGGTTTTTATTTTTTTGAGTAATTCAAGGTATCCCTTATCAGTTCTTTCCCAGACAATAGGAGCAAGCCATGAAGGCATTTTGTAGGGAACATAGCGGATTTTAAGCAAAAACTCCGAAAGAACCCTCAGACACTCCTTTACCCTTTTTTTCTCATTTTCATCATATTTTTTGAAAGGAATGATAAACCTCAATACCTGATAATGCCCTTCCTTCATTGACCTTGCAACAAGAAGTGGCGGGAATCCAAATTTTTCAAGAATTCTTGAGCCACCTTCTGCTCCTTCCACCCAACTTTTATTCGGTCCATAACTTCCGACCCATGTTAGACCGCCCCCTCTGTCAAGAAGGAAATCAAGGGTTGTCGGGAATTCTGAAAATTTTGAATATTCTGGAAAGGTTTTCAGCATGAGTTCTAAATCAAGTGGTTCTTCAATGTTATCTGACCTTTCAATCTTTTTGAACACGCCTTTCATCAATTTTTCTTTAACCTTTATTTCCTCTTGAGAGTTTCCGCTGAATTCTACAAAAAGCATAAATTCCGGTTCATCATTAGATTTTTCTATTTTTCCCTCTCTCAGGAAAAACATTTTTCCAGCAACCCAGGAAAATCCTGCTATTTCATCAAAAATCCTCATTCTTGAGTACTTCATTATTAGATTGTAGGCAGATGGATAATTGTATGTAAGAATGAGAAATCTTTTTCTGAAGGGCAATTTAGGAATGAGCATGAGAGCCCCTTTTGTTACTACACCGGTGGTTCCCTGCCAGGAGATGAACAATCCGCACAGGTCAGGAAGGGGAGCCCTTGAGAACCATGAATCACTCACTGCTCTTCCTCCAATTTTTGCAATCGTTCCATCAGGAAGAACGACTTCAAGCCCATGAATCCATTCAGACATGGCACCATATCTCGTTGAAAGGCTGTTTAAACCATCAAGAATCGCATTTGCAAGCACCGATGTATATGGTGGTGCAAGCGGATAGGAATAGATGAGTGATGGATGGTTTTTATCAAGGTATGCCTTCATTTCTCCAAATGTCACACCGGGCTCAACTACCGCGAACATTTCATCTTCATCCACCTCCATTTTTTTCATCCTTTTCATATCCATCAAAATTCAGCATTTTTCCGGAATTGTGAGTCCTCCAACATTATTTCCTGTGGCAAAAGGAATTAGGGGAATTTTGAATTCGTTGGCAATTTTTACTGTCTCAATTACATCCTCAAGGGTTTCAGGAAGAACCACAATATCCGGCATTGAGGGTTCATTTTCCGTCATATCGGAAGAATAGATATATAGGACTTCCGGATCCGCATTTACCTTTTCTTTTTCAAGAATGGAGAGCAGTTTTTCTTTTGCTTTATTTATTTCCATCTTTTTCAATTGCCTTTTTGATAGTCCTGACAAAATAAAAAATTGCAAATGGATTTCCTTTTATTTTTAATTCCCTTTTGAGAAGTGGTATTATTGGATTATTTGAAGAAGTTAGTTGGATAAATGTTCCGAGTTTTCCTTCTATTAAACAATCGGGTTTTTCTGAAATTCCATTTCTTATTTCAAGGATGTTTTTTTTAAAAATGAGCGTTGATGCCATTTTTCCTGCTTTTATACCCACACTGAAATTTTTTTCAGTTTTTATCTCTTTTCCCTTTTTGATGAAAATCTCTCTTATAATTAAACCAAGAAGATTTAAACTTCCCTCCCCCTGATGAGAAATTACTTCCATTTATTTTTTCTCATTCTTCTTATTCATATAATCTTCAATCGCCTTTTCAGAGCATCTTCTGCAAGGAGGGAACAGTGCATTTTTATTGGCGGAAGCCCATCCAGGGCATCTGCTATATCCCTTTTTGATATTTTCAAAGCTTCTTCAATCTTTTTCCCCTTTGCAAGTTCTGTCATCATGGAGCTTGTGGCTATCGCAGCGGCACATCCGAAGGTCTGAAACTTGATGTCCTCAATAACATCCTCTTTAACCTTTATGTAAACCGTCATCATATCTCCGCACTTGGGATTTCCAGCCTCTCCAACTCCATCAGCATTCTCTATAACGCCCACATTTCTGGGATTTTTGAAATGTTCAAGAAGTTTTTCGCTGTACATTATTTTCCTCCTTTTGCTTTTCTGTAAAGAGGAGAATAAGACCTGAGTCTTTCAATTATGGGTGGAAGGACTTCAAGAACATAATCTATGTCTTCCTCGGTTGTCTCCCTGCCAAGACTGAACCGAACTGAGCCATGAGCAACTTCGTGTGGAATTCCCATTGCGGTTAGAACATGGGATGGGTCAAGGGTTCCTGATGTGCAGGCTGAACCCGATGATGCTGCTATTCCTTCCATATCAAGATTGAGAAGAATTGATTCACCCTCAACATAAAGAAAACTCACATTAAGGGTTGTTGGTACCCTTTTTTCTGGATGTCCGTTCAGTTTCACATCAGGAATTCTTTCCATTATTCCCTTTTCCAGTTTGTCTCTGAGCCTTTTAACCCTTTCAGATACCTCCCTCATTTCGTGTTTCGCTATTTCACATGCCTTTCCAAATCCAACTATTCCAATCATATTTTCAGTTCCGCCCCTTCTGTTTTTTTCCTGATGTCCTCCTGTGATAAGTGGGTCAATTTTTAATCCCTTTCTTATAAATAGAGCTCCAACTCCTTTTGGGGCATAAATTTTATGGGCGGAGATACTGAGAAGGTCAACGCCGAGTTTCTTAACATCAACTTCAATTTTGCCGAGTGCCTGAACCGCATCACAGTGGAAGGGAATGTTCTTTTCCTTTGCAATTGAAACCAGTTCCTTTATGGGATAGATGTTGCCTATCTCATTATTTACGAGCATGATTGAGATGAGAATTGTATTCTTCTTTATAGATTTTCTTAAATCTTCCGGGTCAATCATTCCGTAACTGTCCACAGGAAGGTAGGTGACCTCAAATCCCTTCTTTTCAAGATATTTGCAGGTGGTTAAAACCGAAGGGTGTTCTACAGAAGAGGTAATTATGTGTC
>JBBIVP010000044.1:0-2975 GCA_037439705.1 bacterium | reverse complement strand
TTCTGAAAGGCAATTCCTTTTATTGCAGCATTGTTAGCCTCTGTTCCACTTCCTGTGAAGACTATTTCCTGAGGCTCAGCGTTTATGAAACCAGCAACCTTTTCTCTTGCATCTTCCAGTGCTTTTTTTGCTTCCCTTCCAGCCCAGTGAATGCTTGATGGGTTTCCAAAATTTTCCTTTATGAATTCAATTATTGCTTCTTTTACCTCCGGATGGAGGGGAGTTGTTGCATTGTTATCTAAGTAAACCTTTCTCATATTTACAATTATAATCTTAAAATCCTATAAGTCAATTGTAATGACCGCAAGTCCTTCAAAAATTCTCTCTTTGAGCAAAGGTGTTTTTTCCTATCAAATAAGGAGGGGTTGTAAAAAGAAAGCCTTGATAAGGGAATTGTAAGTTTTATTAAAGGAAAAGAGGAAGAGGCATTCAACCTCTTTAAGACATCTGCCTTTTACAATCCAAAAAATCAGGATGCCATTTCCCTCTTTATATGTTTTTTAACTAGAAAGGGAGAAGGAAGCGCAGAAATTGTCAATTCTTTTCTAAAAAGAGCAGAAAAGTTAGGTGGAGGTAAATACCTTGAGGTAGGGAAAAACTGCATTGAACTTTCAAATGGAAAAGTTGAAGGAGCATTTGAAGGGTTTAAAAAAGTTATAACAAAACAGCCCGACCTTGAGATCGCTTATCATTTTTTGATTGAATCGTTTTCAAAACTTCCAGTTAAGCCTAAGGAGGGGGGATTACCCCCCTTTTCATTTACTGAGGTGGCTGCTGCGGTGCGGGAGCAGCAGGAGCTGGTGCTGCTGGTGCCTCTACCTTCTTCAATGATTTCACCGTTTTACCAACAACCTCTACCTCAACCTTATCTCCTGCATTCACGCCCTCAAGAAGTTTCGCCTCTGCCTTAAGTGCATGCTCCTTTCCATCTGCTTTAATTGTGATTGAACCCGCTTTTGCATCTACCTTAACAACCTCTCCTGTGATTTTCTCAACTTTCTGTGCCTTCTCAGCAGCGAAAAGGGTCGTCACTCCTGCTACCATCACCATTGCCACTGCCATAAATACTGCCTTCTTCATTTTTTCACCTCCTTTCTATTTAATTCTGCGAAATCTATATACAATTTCTGTGCCATAGTTTGAAATTATTTTTTCCGAATGTTTATTAAGAACATTTTAAAAAATTAACTTTTTGGTGAAGATAATTCACCTTTTGGTGTATTCTCTTTCTTAATTCCGAATTTTTTAAGGCGGTACTCCATTGTTCTGTAAGTCAATCCCAAAAGTTTAGCTGCACGCGCAGTGACCCAACCTGATTTTTCCATCGCCCTTATCAACAATTTTTTTTCCAGCTCCTCAAGTGATATCCCCTGTGGAGGAATATCAAAAAGCACTTCCCCATGGTATTCCCTCACTGGAAGAAATATGTCTTGTGGTTTAATCCATCCATCCTCGCTTACAATTACTGCCCTTTCAATTACAGATTCTAATTGTCTCACATTTCCAGGCCAGTCGTATCTTAAAAGCAAGCCTATTGTTTCCTTTTTTATATCGCACTTTTTATTATAAATAGTGCTGTATTTCTCAATAAAATGTTTTGCAAGATGGATCGCATCAGACATCCTTTCTCTTAGTGGAGGAATATGAATTGTAAAACCATTTAGCCGATAGTACAAATCAGACCTGAAATTCCCTTTTTTAACCTCCTCCTCAAGGTTCTTGTTTGTCGCAGCAATCAACCGAACATTAACAATCTTCTCATCCTTACCCCCGATTTTCCTTATCTTTTTCTCCTCTATAAATCTCAGCAATTTTGCCTGAAGTTGAGGAGAGAGTTCTCCTATTTCGTCCAGAAAAAGTGTCCCCCCATCGGAAAGTTCTATCAAACCTATCTTATCTTCGTATGCACCTGTGAAGGCACCTTTCACATAACCAAAGAGTTCGCTCTCCATTAATGTATCAGGTATTGCAGCACAATTAATAACCTGAAATTTATTATCCCTTCTACCTGAGAGCGAATGTATTGCCCTTGCAACAAGCCCCTTCCCTGTACCTGTTTCCCCTGTAATCAACACCGTTACATCAAGTGGGGCTATTGTCTTAACAAGTTTAAAAACATTCTGAAAACTCGGATGCGAACCAATGAGCCCATCAATTGAATAAATCCCCTTCAGGTGCTTCTTCAACTGAATGTTCTCTTTTATGAGACGGGTGCGTTCAATTGCCCTTTGGACAAGAATGATGAGTCTGTTCCTTTCAAGTGGTTTTGTAATATAATCCATTGCTCCCTTTTTAATTGCCTCTACCGCTGATTCAATAGTGCCGTGTCCGGTTATGATGATGAACTCTGTATGCTCACCGCCTGACTTCAATATTGATTCCATAAGTTCAATCCCATCCATATCAGGAAGTTTGAGGTCACAGAGGATTACCTCAGGAGAGAATTGGAGGTAGAGATTCATTGCCTGTTCGCCATTCTCTGCAACTTCAAATGAGTAACCTTCTGAAAGGAATATTGCCTTAATTATCTCGCGTTGATATTCTTCGTCGTCAATAATTAATATCTTACCCCTCATATTTGTCAATTTTTATCATTATTTTTGTCCCTTTCCCCTGCTCGCTCTCTACACCAATGCTTCCTCCATGGGCTTCAACAATTCTTTTTGTTATGGCTAAACCAATCCCTATGCCTGTCTTTTTGGTTGTGAAAAATGGGTCAAAAATTTTATCAATGTTTTCGGATGCTATTCCCTCACCTGTATCCTCAAAAGTGAGTATAACTTTATCCTCATCAAAAGTTGTGCTTATTTTAATTTTTCCGCCTTCCTTCATTGCGTCTATGGAATTCAGAATTATATTCAATATACATGACCTCATATTATCAATATCTACATTAATCACTGGGACTGGGTGGCAATAATTCTTATCAATAATAATTTTTTTTTCATTTAGTTTTGTGGTTAATGCATTGATTA
>JBBIVP010000043.1:0-12670 GCA_037439705.1 bacterium | reverse complement strand
CAAAAATGTTTTTGCAACCTCTCTCTTAAAAGAGATTGAAATGGAGATTAAACCTCAAGAAATCCTTTTGGAAAGTAAATCCCGAGAGAATCTACAGGATATAATAAAAGAAGAGGGAAGGGAAGAAGATGAAGAAATCCTTAAAGAGGTTCTTGAGGAGTTTAAGAAGAAGGTAAATGAAGTTTGTTCCCCGGAAGACACTCAAACCCATTATGAACTCGGACACGCTTATATGGATATGGGGCTATGGGATGAGGCAATAAAAGAATTTAAAATATGCTCTTCAGACCCTTTGAAGAGGGTAACAATCTATTCACTTATCTCAAGGTGTTATGCAAGGAATGGAGATGTTCAGATGGCAATGGAGTTTGCTTCCAAAGCCCTTTTGGAAGAGATAGACGATGAAGGGAAAGCCATGATTAAAAAAGAACTTGGAGACATGATGAAAAGAAATGGAGAAATTGCCGAAGCATTGAATTATTATAAAGAAGCCCTTTCCCTTCTTCCAAGAACAGATGAAGGGTTTAGAAAGAAGGAGAGGGAGGCGATTGAAAAAATTATTTCAGAACTTGAAGGAGTAAAGAAAGCAGAAGTTCCAGAAGAACCTATAGCGGAAGTAAAAGATATTACCACTGCAAGGAGGAAAAAGAAAATTCACTATATGTAAATGAGCTACCTTGAATTTTACAATTTAAAGGAAGAGCCATTTTCAAACACCCCTGATCCCCGGTTTTATTACAACAGTCCCCAGCATTCAAAGGCTCTTGTTCGTCTACTTTACGCAGCTGAATCAATGAAGGGACTCGCGGTTCTTCTGGGTGATATTGGGACAGGCAAAACTACACTGGCGAGAAGAGCATTTGAGTCCCTCCCTGAGGAGGAGTATGAGGCAGCACTTTTCGTAATTGTTCACTCAGACATAACTCCTGAATGGCTTTTGAAAAAAATTGCAATACAGATGGGGGTAAAAGATGTGGAAAAGGATAAGATATCCATTCTTTCAGCACTTACAGAAAGGCTCTTCAAAATTGCAGATATGAAGAAAAAAGCGATTGTGCTTATAGATGAAGCCCAGATGCTTAACAAAAAAGAACTGATGGAGGAGTTGAGGGGTTTACTTAATATAGAATCTGAATCTAAGAAACTAATCACCTTTATATTGTTCGGGCTCCCGGAGCTTGAAGATGTTTTGGAAATGGATGAACCACTTGCTCACAGGGTAGCATTGAAATATCGGCTTGAACCATTTACTGAAGAATCCACAAAAGCTTATATAGAACATAGATTGAAACTTGCGGGAGCATATAGAAGTTTGTTTGAACCTGATACATATCCTCTTATTCATCGGTATTCAGGAGGAAATCCAAGAAGGATAAACATAATATGTGACAATTGCCTTTTTGAATCTTTTCTGCTAAAATTAGAGAAGGTTACAAAAAAGGTGGTTGAAATGGTAGCGGAGGATTTTGGTTTTAAGAAGGAAGATGAAGAGAGTCCGAGAAATTTTTTTAAAAAAGAAGAAAAGATAGATGTGGAATTAGAACATCTTGTTGATGAAAAACTTGAAGAAAAGTAATGAAGCGGGAGTAGTTCAGGGGTAGAACACGGGCTTCCCAAGCCCGGGGTCGCGGGTTCGAAGCCCGTCTCCCGCTTTTTATGTTTCTAAAAACAAATGGGTGTTAACTTTGTGATTATGGTGGAAAATAGATTACAAAGGAGTCAGGAAGAGGTTAATGCTGTTTTTGGTGTTTTTCGTAGCGTAGATATAACATTTTCTGAATGGAAATGTTTCACTTATAAAGGGAAATCCTATGCTTCATGGATGTTTACACCACGTTATTTTGAGCCCAAGGTTGGAAGTCCAAAATGGGAAGCCCTTCGTAAGTATCTTGTAAGGGTGAAAGAATTCTTTGGTTCAGAAAAAGTTTTTTAGGGAACGATTTTGCAACTTCAAAACTGCCTGAATATGACCCTCAAATTTTCTTTATTCCTCCATTTCTTAGATGACGAACTACTTGCCGAACCTGACCTTCAACGCTTTCCTGAACTTGCAAATGTTAAAGAATTAGAAGGACTTATCTGGTGATAGATTTTACAGGGGCTGGAATGTTTTTCCTAAAAATCCATTAACTTCCATACGGTTGAATTGCTGTTTTGATTTTTTGAAATGCTCTCTTTTCAATCTGTCTAACCCTTTCTTTTGAAAGATGAAGTTCATCACCTATTTCCTGAAGGGTCACCGGATTTTCGCTTAAAACCCTCTTCTCAATAATATATCTTTCAACTGGTTCAAGGGTTTTCTTTGCTTCTTCAATTTTTTTATTAATAATCTGTGCTTCCTCTGCCCTCATAACCTCTTCTTCTGGAGTTGGAGAATCATCTTTTACGAAATCACCAAATTTTACCTTCCCCTCCTCAAATAGCTCATAATCAAGTGAAAAGTCCTTATTTGCTATTTTCATTTCCATTTCAAGAATATCTTTTTCCTCAACTCCTAACTTTTCAGCCAGTTCTTTTGTTGCTTCTTCTCCCTGCGAGATTTCTTTTAAATGAGGAAAAAGTTTTCTGTCCACGAGCCTCGTTCCCATTTTTATTATGCTGAAGTTTGCCATTATGTAGTTGTGGATATACGCCCTTATCCACCAAACTGCATAGGATATAAGTTTATATCCCTTGTACGGGTTATACTTTTTCACTGCCATCATGAGGCCGAGGGTCCCTTCCTGTATTAGTTCAGACAAGTCAATTCCGAAGTGCTTATATTCAAGCGCTATTTTGATGACAAATCTCAGGTTTGAAAGCACGAGTTTTTTGGCTGCGTCAAGATCGCCTTTTTCTTTGTAGCGGATAGCCAGTTCCCTTTCTTCCTCCCTGCTTAACACCGGATATTTTTTTATTGCGGCCACATAATTATTTATTGGTGTTTTTTTAATTATTTTCATTTTTTCCTCCAGTTAGATTTAGACTCTCTATATTAAAAAGGGTTTCAACCTTCCTCGCTCATTTTATCTATAAATTCTTTGTTGGATTTTGTTTTGCTCATCTGCTCTATGAGCAATTCCATACAATCAATTGTGTTCATAGGTTGAAGGATAGTTTTTCTCAAAACCCATATCCTGTTCAGGGTATATTCATCAAGTAGAAGCTCTTCCCTCCTTGTTCCAGACTTGTTGATATCTATGGCTGGGAACACTCTCTTCTCAGCCAATCTCCTGTCAAGATAAATTTCACAATTTCCTGTCCCTTTGAACTCTTCAAATATCACTTCATCCATTCTACTTCCGGTATCTATAAGGGCGGTTCCAATTATTGTAAGGCTTCCTCCCTCTTCTATGTTTCTTGCAGCTCCAAAGAATCTTTTAGGCTTGTGAAGGGCATTTGAATCAACGCCTCCTGAAAGAACTTTACCGCTTGCTGGGGTTATAGCATTATAAGCCCTTGCAAGCCTTGTTATACTATCAAGCAGGATGACCACATCATAGCCATGTTCAACCAATCTCTTTGCTTTTTCAAGAACTATCTCTGCAACAACTGTATGCCTCTGAGCAGGTTCATCAAAGGTGGAGCTTATGACCTCTCCTTTTACATTTCTCTCCATTTCAGTTACTTCCTCTGGACGCTCATCAATGAGAAGAACTATTAGAAACACTTCAGGATGAGTTGCTGTTATGGAATTGGCTATGTTTTGTAATAGCACGGTTTTCCCTGCTCTGGGGGGAGAAACAATTAAACATCTCTGACCCTTTCCAATAGGGGTGAAAAGGTCAACAATCCTCATTGATAGATTTTTTCCGTCTACCTCCAATGCAAATTTTTTGTTAGGAAAAAGAGGGGTGAGATTTTCAAAAAGTGGTCGGGCAAGAGCCTTCTCGGGTTCCTGGAAGTTTATTTCCTCTATTCTTGCCAGAGCAAAATACTTTTCAGAACCACTGGGGGGTCTCAATTCTCCATATACGGTATCTCCAACCCGCAGGTTGAATTTTGAAATGAGCCCCGGTCCAACATATATATCGTCAGGACCCTGTAAATAGCTTATCTCATAGGACCTTAAAAATCCATAAGCCTTCTGTTCTGTTTTATCTCCTTTACTGTTTGGATAAATAATATCAAGTACACCCTCTCCATATATCGGTTGTCCTCTTTCAGCACTTTTTGTTAGAATGGCGTATATCAGTTCATGTTTTCTCATAGAAGCTGGGTCGGGTATATCAAGGGCTCGGGCAAGTTCAAAGAGGGCGGAGATTTTCATCTTTTTAAGGTATTTTAACATAAGTGGTTCTTTCTTTTCCGCAATTTTTACTGCCTTTTCAATATCCATTTCTTCCTGAGGTTTTTCCTCCTCCACCTTCTTCTCTTCCTGCTCTTTATCTTCCATATTTTCCCCATTCTTCTGATTTTCAAACACTTCTAAATCCTCAGCTTTTTCTGAATCTATTTTTTTTCTCCTCCGCATTGCTCTGAAAAAACAATAAAAGATTGCTTTTTTATTATAATAACTTCTAAATTTTTTCTTGTCAAGTTTTTGTTTAAAAAATAGTGGCATAGATTTTTAAAACTGATAAAGTAGGAATACGGAATGAAAAAAGTTGCAGAAATAAAGGACCTCAAGTTTGACGATAATGGGCTCATTCCTGTGATTGTTCAGGAAGTCTCAAGTCTTGAAGTGTTAATGGTTGCCTATGCAAATGAAGAAGCCATTTTGAAGACCATTGAGACCGGATATGCTCATTATTACAGCAGGTCAAGAAAGAAATTGTGGATGAAAGGAGAAACATCTGGAAATACTCAGGCCGTCAAAGAAATTCTTTATGATTGTGATGGAGATGCTCTCATCTATTTAGTTGAACAGAAAGGACCTGCCTGCCATACAGGGAATAGAACCTGTTTTTACAGAAAACTCGCCGAATAAAAAAGAGATTGACTTTTTTCCAGAAACAAGACCACATAAAAATAGAAGTGGGGGCTTAACGCCCCCACTTAGGAGGGGAGGGAGGAAGTGTGGGCTATTTTAAAACTTCTTAGAGCGTCTTCTTCTTGGCTTTTTTCTCGGGTTATAATCAGGCGGATTAAGCCTGTTCCCGATAATGTTACTATCTATAATTTCTCCACAGTTCAGACAATGCCATGCATTGTAGAACTCCGAGGTATCCTGAAACCTTTCCATCATCATCAATCCTTTACATCTCGGGCATCTCACTTTTTTACCCCTTTTAATAATTTAGATATATTATAAAATAAAAAAGTTTCATTGTCAATCATTTTTGTCAACTTTAGCCTCGCTCTTTGAACTCTTCTCTTCTTCTTTTTTTCTCTTTCCGTAATCCGTATAGTCTGTTTTATACCATCCGGACCCCTTTAACACAAAGCTTGTAGCTGAGATTATTCTTTTGAACTTTCCTGAACCGCAGTGAGGACATATCCGAATGGGCTCCTCTGAAATCCTCTGCCCTATTTCATAAATTTTTTTGCACTCTTCACAATAATATTCATAAACGGGCATTTTACTTCTCCTTTTGACATAACAAAAATAGTCATAAAAAAATTAAAGTCAAGTTTTTGAAGATTTTTTGTCCTCCTTTCCCGTGATTCCTAATGACTTTATAAAAGGTTCAATTTTCTCCTCTATACCTTCTTTTTCTTCACTCTCAAGGAGCTTCAGATGCGTCTCTATTAGATTTTTCAAATGCTTCTCAAAAATTATTTTTTGCCTTTTCAACTCCTTTATTTCGCTCATCAATTCCATGGCGCGAAGTTGGGCACTGTTCACTATCTCCTGTGCTTTTATCTTCGCATCCGAAATAATAATTTCCGCTTCCTTTCTGGCGTTTTTTTCAATATCTTCCTTTATTTTCTGAGCGAGCATTATAGCATTGTTAAGATTCTTTTCCCTCTCTTTGTATTCTTCAATAAGGCTTTCCAGTCTTTTAACCTCATCTCTAAGAGCTCCGTTTTCTGTAAGCAAACTTTCCATTTCTGATTTCACAAATTCAAGAAAGGCATCCACTTCTTTGGGGTCGTATCCTCTTAAAACCTTTTTAAAATGCTGTTGAACTATCTCCATTGGTGTGAGTTTCATTTTTTACCTCCTGAATTTTATAAAAAAATTATACCATAAATTTTTTTATTTTCAACAATTTTCATGGCTAATTCTGAAGAGAACCTCCTGCTTTAATTAAGGTCGGAGGAAGAAACTGTAGGAGGAAATAAAGAATGAGAATGACCAGAAGTGGACTTATGTCCACAAACCCAATTGGAGGAAGGAACCTTCTAATCCTTGAAAAAACTGGTTCCGTTGTTCCTCTTAAAAACCTTATTATTGGATGGAATGGGTCAACCGTAAACCATGTGGATACTGCAGAAAGAATAACAAGAAACATGTAGATTTTTATTCCTATTCCCAGGGTTTTTCCAAGTGCTACCAGAAAATTCCCGAGAACAAACATTTTACTCTTTCCCTAATTTTGAAGCTTTCTCAAAAGCCTTAACGAGTGCTTCTATGAGAATTCCGTTGAATCCATTTTTTTCAAGATGGTAAAGTGCTTCCACCGTGGTTCCTCCTGGGGAGGTAACTAATTTTATTAATTCATCCGGTGTTCCTCCATTTTCCCTTATCAGTTTTGCAGAGCCGTATAGAACCTGCACCCCTATTTCTAAGGCTTTCTCCCTTGGTATTCCCATCAGAACGCCAGCATCTTCGATCCCTTTCAAAAATTTCCACACAATAGCAGGTCCACTTCCTCCTATGGAAGTAAATACATCCATATATCCTTCATCCTCAAATTCATAAACCCTTCCGAGCGTGGAAAATATTTTCAGAGAAAGTTTTTTTAATGGCTCCGGAAATTCCTTCTCAAAACATAAAGCGGTGGCACTTTCCATTACTCTTGCACAGACATTTGGCATCGCCCTTCCTATATGAATTGTTTTTCTCACCACTTTTTCCCTTATTTTTTTAATTCTTATTCCTGCTGCTATTGAAATGATAGAAGCACCATCTTTCATGCATCCATTAAGGTGCGGTAGGACATCTTCCACATCTTTGGGTTTGACCGCTATTATTACAAGGTCTTCATCCTGGAAGTCATCGAGCCCCTTCTTACCCCGAACGCCCGTTTTTTTAATAACCTCTTCCATCTTTGACCTGATAACATCAAATACATAAATCTCTTTCATGCCATGGGATGAAAGGGCGCGAACAATTGTCCCTCCCATTGCTCCTGTTCCTATTATTCCTATTCTTTCAGCCATACCTTTCTCCAAATATTGCTCTTCCTATTCTAAGAATTGTTGCTCCTTCTTCAATAGCAACCTCAAAATCATCACTCATCCCCATTGAGAGTTCCTTCATACATTCAGCGGGAATACCTGATCTGACATATTCATCCCTCAATTCCCTGAGCCTTCTGAAAAATTGCCTTGAATCTTTAGGTTTTGATGGAGGGGGTGGAAGTGTCATAAGACCTTTTAGATAAATTCCCTTTTTTGAAACACAGGCTTTCGCCAGTTCAAAAACATCATCTTCATTCACCCCGCTTCTTCCTTCCTTTCCTGTTAAATCTACTTGAATCAACAGGTTTAGCATCTTTCCATTACTTTCAAATTTTTCAGAGAGAAGAGCCAGTAATTCCATGGAGTCAAGGGCATGAAACCACTGAAAGAGGGATGGCATGAACTTAACCTTGTTCTTCTGAAGAGAACCAACCATGTGCCATCTTATTTCTGATGAACCTATTTCTTCAATTTTCCTTTTTGCTTCCTGAATGTAATTTTCTCCAAAATCCCTGTGTCCATAAGAATAAAGTTCAAGAATTGCTTGAGGAGGAAAGGTTTTTGAAACAGCAACAACTGTTATTTCAGATGGATTCCTCCCAGCGCTCTCAGCTCTTCTTCTCACCCTTTCCATAAATTCTTCGTATCTTCTTTTCAAATCCATTTTAAAAATTTTAGCGGTTTTTTGAAAAGACTTCAAATGCGGATAAATGGGTTCAAATGGAAAATTATGGAATCTGAAAATGCCTCTTTTTAATCCCATAAATTATTCCCTGTATAGCCCTCTTTCCCTTATGAATTCCTCAACCATTTCTGGAAGGATATCTGAAACTGGTTGATTTCTTTTTATTCTTTCCCTAACTTCGGTAGATGAAATTTTTCTTATAGAGGGATCGGTTTTCAAGAATTTAATTTTATTGAGATATCCTTCAAGGTTTCTTTCTTTCAAAACCTCTTTGATTTCCTCCTCGTCCATATCCATTCTTTCAGCAACGATGAATTCTGAGTTTTCAAAGAGTTTTTTCCATGCAGAATCAGGGTCTTCATAAAAAGATGGGGATAGAATTCTCAACATTGTGTCCATGCCTACAAGAAATCTAATTTTTTCAGATTCCCAGAGCTTTTTTATGAGGTCAAGTTTTTCAACGAAAAGTCCCTTTGAAGAAATTCCTAAGGATAAGTTTTCAATTCCTTCAAAAGTGAGTCTCATCATCTCTATCCTTTCTTCAAGGCTTGCTTCCTGAACCGATTTATCAGCATGATAAAGGTCAAGCATTACAACAACCTCGTCGGGAGAGAATTCTTTTATTGCTTCCATAAGAATAGTCCTGTGAGCCCTTGTGGGAGGATTGGCAGTGAGGAAGAAAAAAATCGGGCATTTTCCGTTTTTACACTTCTTTATAAAGGCAATTCCATCGCTCGTTGCCTTTTCTATAACCTCCCTGTAATTTCCCATCCTTTTTTCTCTTTCAAGAAACCTTCTCACTGAATCAAGAGCAAAATATGCGAGTAGGATTTTTTTTGCCCTTCTGTCTCCAAGAGGGAAGAACAATTTTTTTGAAAATTCTCCTTTCTTCCACGCAATTCCAACAAAGAGAGTGCCAACATCTTCTTTTTCTCCTCCCTTTCCCGGTCCCAGGATGCCGGTGGTGGATACCGCTATATCCGCTTCTAAAGCCCTTAGAGCACCACGAGCCATCTCAATTGCTGTTCTTTCGTTTACAGCCCCATCTTTTTCAAGCATATTTAAATCCAGACCGAGATACTGAGATTTTGCAGGGTATGTATATGTTACAAATCCTCCTTTAAAATAATCGGAACTTCCTGGAACATCTGTTATCAGTGAAGAGACAAGTCCGCCCGTGCAGGATTCAGCGGTGGCTATTTTCCAGTTCATCTCCCTTAACATTTTCCCGACCACTTCGGGAAGGATTTCTCCCTCAGAATAAAGAAAATTTCCCAGTTTCTCTTTTATCCATTCCTTCGCTTCATTTATGAGCCTTTCTGCCTCTTTTTCATCCTTTCTTAGAACGCTCAAGTCAATCATATTTTCTGGAAATGATGGAAGAAAGGCTATGTTCAATCCTTTGAATACTTTAGAGAAATCCCTGAGCCTGTCCGCAATTTCCTATTCCGGAATTCCAAATACCCTCAACCTTACGGTCTTCAAATTTTTTCCCTTCCCTATCCTTTTGAGCACATCTTCAAGCATTGCCTTGAATTCAGAAGGCACTCCCGGCAGGAAGAAAATCTGTGATTTTTTGTATCCCACAGAGAATCCCGGAGCAGTTCCCACTGGATTGGGTATGATCTTTGCGCCTTTTGGAAATAGAGCCTGATTACGGTTGGAGAGTGGCATTTTCAATCCCCTTTTTTCAAATCTTTCTGAAAGAGCTTTCAAAATATCCTTCCTCAAAATAAGGGGTTTTTTGAGAAATTTTGAAACAGATTTTCTTGTCCTGTCATCCTCGGTTGGTCCCAGCCCTCCGCTTACTATAACGAAATCAGCAACCTTTGAAGCATCTTTTAATGCAGAAATTATGCTTTCCTCATCATCCCCTATTATTCTTTCTTCAACAACATTTAAACCCAAGGGAGTGAGTTTATTTGCTGCATAAAAAAGGTTTTCATCTCTAATTTTTCCTGAAAGGAGTTCGTTTCCTATTGCAATTAAAGAAACTCTTTTTCTCATGTATAAAGAATTCCATCTTTCATTTTCACTATCCTGTCTGCGCAGGATGCTACATTCGGGTCGTGGGTAACCAGAACTATTGTCATTCCTCTTGTTTTATTTATCTTCCTCAAAAGGGTTATAATTTGCTCTGAACTTTTTGAGTCAAGATTTCCTGTGGGTTCGTCCGCAAGAAGAATGGATGGAGAGTTTGCAAGGCTTCTTGCTATGGCAACCCTCTGTCTCTCTCCCCCAGAAAGCTTTGGGGGTATCTGGCTCATCCTTTCTTCAAGTCCTACAATTTTTAAAAGCTCCGTTGCCATTTTGAGCCTTTCCTTTCTCGGAATTCTGGCTTCAATCATTGGAATCTGAAGGTTCTCAAGGGCTGTAAGGGTTGGAATGAGATGAAAAGCCTGAAATATGAAACCAATTTTTTTAAGTCTTATTTCATCAAGTGATTTTGCCTGCGAAAGTCTTTCGCCGTCAATAATCACATCTCCTGATGTCGGTCTATCAAGAGCACCGAGCATGTTTAACAGGGTAGATTTTCCGCATCCACTCGGTCCCATTATTGCCACAAATTCTCCCCTTTTTACTTCAAGGTTAACTCCCCTCAAAGCCTTTACCCTTCCTTCTTCGTATTCCTTTACAAGGTTTTCTGCTTTAAGGATGATTTCATTCATATCTCAATGCTTCTGCAGGAGAAATGGATGAAGCCCATGAAGATGGTATAAATCCACCGAAGATTCCCATTCCAATAGCAATGGCAGTTGCCTTAGCAAACAACGGAGCTGAAAAATCACCCACGATACCACCTTTCACTATGGGAATCTGGTTTATGAGATGGACTCCAATAACACCTATTGCCATTCCAAGGGCACCACCTATGAGTCCAAGGATGATGCTTTCTCCAAGAACCATAAGCATTATTCTTCTTCTCCTCCAGCCGATTGCTCTGAGGAGCCCGAATTCCTTTGTCCTCTCAAAAACTGACATGAAAACAGTATTCATTGTTCCGAGGGCGCCAACGAAAAGGGCAATAAATGAAGTCGCCCATGCCAGCGCCTTAGCCATTTTATAACCCTCATTGTTTCTGGTAATCTCCTCTGATGTCATGGCTTCAAGCCCTGGAAACTTTGTTTTTATTTGATTAATAACAGAATCAGTAAACTCCAGCTCTTTCAGTTTTATATTGAAAACAGTTACATACCCTTCCCTGTTCATGAGTCTCTGAAGGGTTTTTAGATTCATCACTATTCCTCCATTTTCAACCACATTTCCGCTCTCAAAAATTCCCACCACTCTAAAAATTTCCCTTTCGATCTCCACTTTATCTCCAACTTTTAAATTTATATTCTTTGCGAGAATTTTCCCGATCATTACCATATCTTCCTCATCCCTTGATAATTTTCTTCCCTCAATTATTTTGAAGTGTTCAAATATGAACTCATCCGGGTCAAATCCAAAGATCATAACGGATGGAAGGTCCTCTATGCTCACAAGGTCAACAAGAACCCTTGAAATGGACTCAATGCCTTCTATCTTTTTTAGTTCCTCTCCAATAGATTCATCAATTGAGTTCAGAAGGACATCCGGATTTTTTGCTTTTGTTACAGCAATGTCTGTTCCCCTTGATTTCAGCATTTCTGTGAAACTCTTCATAAATCCATCGGTAATTGAAACAAGGGATACAACCGCCCCTATACCAATTCCAACTCCAACAATCGTGAGGATGTTTCTCAATTTTCTCCTTGAGAGATTTTTGAGCACTACTGTTAGGAAATACATTTTTACCTCCCGAAAAATGCTTCTCCAAATGTATTATCCGGAATTGGAATGTCAAATTTTACCTCAGGGACTTCCATTATGGTTTTGTGCTTTTTTGAAAGGTCCTCAACTTCGGTCTTCCTTGCCACCCAGTAATCTCCAATTTTTTCAATTTTTATTGCCTTCATCGTCTTATAAAACTCTCCTTTTTTGTTATAGAATTCTCCCTTTATTGGAATTAGTATATCCTTTCTTATCCAGGAGATCACCTTTCCATAAACCGAACTTTCAGGATCTTTTGGAACACTTTCCACCACATAACAACTGTTTCCACCACACTCTTCTTCCCTTAAAAGGGTATGTTCACCCTCATCAATGGGACGTGGTCTGAAATCTTCATAGGATAGGTCAGAGCCCAGGAAACTTTCTCTCCTCTCCTGAACACTGATTCTTCTCATCTTCTTCATCTCAGGAAGGTATATGTACTGCGTTACATCCTCTCCCTTTTTTATCCATAGAAATCCCTTCCCTTTCATGTCCGGAGGAGATAGAACCTTTGTTATGCTCTTTGATACATCCTTTTCTTTTTTTGACCATGTTACAAATTCCCTCTCCCTCATCTTTCCCTCCCTGTTTATCAGGGTCATCTTTATGTGAAGGATTCCACTTTTTGGGGTATTCCTGTTTCTCACCATTTCCATCACATCCCTTCCTGTAAGAAAAATGAGGAGAAACGGAAGCAATAATTTCATTTTAATTTAGAATAGAAGAATAAAAAGTTTTTTCAAGTTTTTGGATAGATGTTCTTGGACGAGTATCGGAGTTTACGAAAAATTTTTTTAATTTTTTTTGAAAAGTTAAGATATGCGCGTCATTAAGGAATGAGGGAGAGATGAAACAAATCCCAGGGTCTAAAAAGCCCCTTAAATTTTCTCATTCAAACTCATAAAATGTCGCATATGT
>JBBIVP010000042.1:1789-12771 GCA_037439705.1 bacterium | reverse complement strand
TGCTCTGCTATCTCAAAAGCGAATGTCTTTGAACCCTCAGAATAAAATGGTCTTATGTTTATGTTCACAAACGCCCAGTTGTACCTTCCAGCTATCTCACTGCAAAGCCTGTTTACTTTGTCATAATTTCCCTTTATTCCTATAAGGTGAGCACCGTATACAGTTGTGCCTATTATTTTTGAGGTCTCAAGGTCACAGGGAATAAATATATAACTTTCGTATCCTGCTCTTGCTGCAAGAGCAGCCACGGAATTAGCAAGATTTCCTGTTGAAGCACATGCTACAACATTGAAGTTAAATTCCTTAGCTTTGGATATAGCCACAGAAACCACTCTGTCCTTGAAGGAAAGGGTGGGATAGTTCACAGCATCGTCCTTTATGTAAACCTCTTTTACACCAATTCTTTCAGCAAGATTCTTAGCCTTTATAAGTGGGGTAAAACCAACCTCATATCCCACTGTTGGTGGACCATCCAGAGGAAGAAGTTCTCTGTATCTCCACATATTTGGAGGTCTTTTTTCTATTATTCCTTTGGTAAGAAATTTCGAAATTTTTTCGTAATCGTATTGGACCTCAAGCGGACCGAAGCAGTATTCACATATATGAACTGGTTTTATCGGATATGGTCTTCCACATTCTCTACAAACAAGACCTTTCACTGTTGATATATCTCCTTTTCTCTTCTGCACAATCACAATTTAAATCCCTTTTAATTTTTAAATCAAGATTTTGTATTAAATCAATTTTTTCTAAACCTGCCCTTCCCCTACATACTTTTCAATTATTTCATAAAGGTCGGTATTTTTGAATGGCTTATTTATTCTATCTTTTGCACCCATAGAAAGTGCTTTTTCTATCAAAGATTCATCCGCTTCAGAACATACTATAATGGGAACCGAAAGGTTGATACCGTTCTCTTTTATCTGCCTCAAAAATTCTATTCCGTCCATTACAGGCATCATTATATCAAGAAATATCAGTGCAACCTCTTCGCCCTTGAGGAGAAATTTTAATGCCTCTTCCCCATTATAAACCGAGATGCACTCAATCTCCGCATACCTCGCACTTATAAACTGGGTCATCAGGGCGTGAACAACCCTTGAATCATCTACAATCAATATTTTTTTGTTACTCCATTTCTTCATCTTTATAGTAAAGAATCCTCTGACATCCCGGGCACATAACAATTTCCTTTAGCATCAGAACCTGATTATAAAGCTGCGGAGGTAAACTTATATAACATCCAAGACAAACTCCGTCTTTTGCCTCCACAATACATAGACCACCTTTTCTTGTCCTTATGAGCTGATACTTTCCAAACACAATCCTGTCAACAGTTTTTGCAAATTCCTCCCTTTCCTTTTTTAAAGCTGTATAGTTCGCCATTATCTTTGAAAGTTCACCTTGTGCAGCATTTTTCATCCTGGCTATCTTTTCTTCTACTTCTTTGATCTCCTTTTCCAGCTGAGACAACTGAAGGTTTAAACCATCTATCTCTCCTATGAGCTCAATGATTTCCTCCTGAAGTTTCTCATTGGCTCTCTTTGCCTCCTGTATTTCTAAATGAAGCGCCTGATATTCCCTGTGCTTTTTTATCTCTTTTAACCTTGCCTCCCACTTTCTGACTGCTTCCTGCTCCTTTCTCAATTCCTCTTCTTTTTGCTTCTGAAGTTCATTTTTTTCATTTATTATTTTTTCAAGTTCTGCTCTTCTGTTAATTCTTTCATTAAGAAGCATCTCACTCCTTTTTAATTCCTCTTCCATAGCAACTCTTGTCTTGTTAAGTTCATCGAGGGTCATATCAAATTTTTGAAGTTTTAAGAGTTTATATAACTCTTCCTTTAAATTCATGATATAAATTTTTCCTTTCCGTAAAAAATATAAAAATTAGAAACGGGGAAACTTTTTCCTCTTTTGTCATCTCTTTCATCTGGGCCCACCTGGACTTGAACCAGGAACCTGTCGGTTATGAGCCGACAGCTCTGCCAATTGAGCTATGGGCCCCATAGTTTTTTAATTTTACATCAAAAATAGATTTTTGCAAGTGTTTCTCCAAAATCTGCCTACTCATCCCTCAATAAAGAGTTTCAGATATTTTGCTCTGTTTGGCTGTCTCAATTTCCTCAAAGCCTTTGCCTCTATCTGTCTTATCCTTTCCCTTGTAACATCAAACTCCTGCCCAACCTCTTCAAGGGTATAATCGGTCTTTTCCTCTATTCCGAATCTCATCCTTATAACCTTTTCCTCCCTGGGGGTTAAGGTAGCAAGAACTTTTCTCACCTGCTCTCTCAAACTTGTCTGAACTACTGAATCCATAGGAGAGGGGGTCTTCTGGTCCTCAATGAAGTCTCCGAGAATACTATCCTCATCATCACCTATTGGCATCTCAAGAGAAATTGGCTCTTTTGCTATTCTCAGAATTTTTCTCACTTTTTCAATAGGAAGTCCCATTCTTTCCGCAAGCTCCTCAGGGGTAGGTTCTCTTCCGAGCTCCTGAACAAGAAGACCTGCAACCTTCACAAGTTTGTTTATTGTCTCTATCATGTGAACAGGAATCCTTATTGTTCGCGCCTGATCCGCTATAGCCCTTGTTATAGCCTGTCTTATCCACCATGTAGCATAAGTTGAGAATTTATATCCCCTCTGATACTCAAACTTATCCACTGCCTTCATAAGTCCTATGTTTCCTTCTTGAATTAGGTCAAGGAAGGAAAGTCCCCTACCAATGTACTTTTTGGCAATACTCACTACAAGACGAAGATTTGCTTTCACCAGCTGCTCCTTCGCAGACTTTGCGATTGCTTCTCCCCTTTCAAATCTCTCATAGGAAGAGCGAAAAACCTCAAAGGAAACCCCAATTCTCTTTTCTATCTCCCTCATCCTTTTTTGAAGAACTTCAATTTCTTCCTCCAGGTTTTCCACATCTTCAAACTTTATCCCAAGGAGTCTACCCGCCTGCATGTTTTTGAACCTGCTTTTTTTAATCTCCGCAATAACCTTCTTTATTTCAGATATTTTTTTCTTAAATTTTGTCTCTATATTTTTTATCCCGTCCTGAACCTTCTTCATCTCCTCCATTTCCTTTCGCATTTCATTCTTAATTCCAGCAAGGAAACTCGCCGAGAAACTCAACCTTTTCATAATCTCTATGATTTTCTCATCAATTTTTGAAACCTTTTTTCTTGCTTCACCCTTAAATTTTAAACCCTCTGATTCAAAAAATTTTTCTTTTTTGGAAAGAAGGGAAGCAAGTTCTTCAATTTTTGAAACTATATCACCTGCTTTTTCTTCAAGTTCCTCCTCATAATCGCTTATTATATCTTTCAAAGCAGACTCGTCATTCTCTATCTTTTCAATGCTTGAAAGAACATATCTGAGAGTTGTGGGAACCTCTATTATAGCCTTCACAATCTCAGTCTTTCCTTCCTCAATTTTTTTTGCCAGTTCCACTTCTCCTTCCCGTGTGAGAAGTTCCAGCTTTCCCATTTCTTTTAAATAGAGCCTTACAGGGTCTCCTCCGGAAATTTCCCAGTCGGTATCTACTTTCTTTTTGATTCGGGGGCTTTTCCTCCTTGAATCAATGACACCTATGTCCATCTCTTCAAACATACTGAGGAGAGTATCTATTTTTGAAGGAGAAAAGGACTCTCCATTAAGAAGGGGAGAAAGGTCATCAAGGGTCAAATAACCTTTACTTTTTCCAAGTTCAATTAATTTTTTTATCTCGTCACTTAAATTTTTCATTCCACTCATTTTACATTTCCCCCTTTTTTATTATTTTTAAACTTTTAATAAGCTCCTCCTTTTTCTTTATAAGTTCAGGTGGAACATCCTTACCGTATCTCTCTATCTCATGTTGAAGCCTTCTCGTTTCTTCTTCAATTCTCTTTCTTCTTATGGCGAAAAGACAGTTCCTGAATATTTCTGACTCATTTCCGTATACAGGGGTTTCATCCATTATTACAGAAATGAAGGGAGAAGGGTCATGTCCGTTTTCTGATAGATTTTGAATACATTCCTCAATGGAACACCCTTTAAGAAATGATTCAATAAAAATCCTTGTGCTTTCAGAAAATCCATTCATGCATTCCATCAGTTCTTTTTCATCACACATCTCTCTGGATTTTAAAAGGATTTTAATAAGTTTCACCTCTACGGTAGAAAGTTTGCTTTCATTTCTGGGAGAAGTAAAATTTGACTTTTCTTCGCCCATCTCTATCTCCTTCAAAAGAACTTTTGATATGGAAAATTTCTCTTTCAATATCTCCATATAATGCTCCTTCTCAATCGGATTCTCTATTTTCAAAATGGAAAGAACCTCTTCAATTCTCCTCCTTTTTGTTCTTATGTCGGATATATTCCTTGCCTTTTCCTCTATAAAAACCTCAATGAGGTCTCTCGGGGAAGAAAGAAGGGATTTCAGAGCGGGAGTTCCTTTTTCGTTTATAAACTCATCGGGGTCATATCCATCGGGTAAAAAGACACAAAAGGGAATAAGGTCAACCTTCAAAAATGTTTCTATTGCCCTGAAGGTAGCATTCCTTCCGCCTTCATCTCCATCAAACATGAGAAGAATTTTTTCGGTGAGTTTTTTAAGAACTCTCAAATGCTGTTCGGTAAGCGCTGTACCGGAAGTGGCAACAACATTTTTTATTCCATTCTTTTGAAGTTTTATCACATCCATGTAGCCCTCTACAATAACCACAAATCCTTCTCTTTTTATCTCCTCCCAGGCCTTATCTATTCCAAACAATGTCCAGGTCTTTTTATAAACACTTGTCTCAGGAGAATTGAGATACTTCGGTTCCTCTCCATGAAGGGACCTTCCTGCAAAACCAATGATTCTTGATTTTTCATCCATTATTGGAAAAATTATCCTGTCCCTGAAAAGGTCCTTTAAGGACGAATCGTATTTTGTTGCAAGTCCTGCTTTTAAAATCTCCTCTTCCTTGAATCCTTTTGAAAGAAGGTAATTTAAAAGGCTATTTTCTGATTTTTTAGCATATCCAAGTTTCCATGCCTTTATATCAATCTCGTTCAATCCCCGGCCTTTTAAATGCTCCATCGCAGAAGAACCACCCGTTGAATGAAGATTTTTCGACCAGTATCTCTGTGCTTCTTGGTTTATCTCAAAAATTCTCGCCTTTTCCTCCTTTTTTGCATTTAGTTCAGAAGAATGAAAAGAAGCTGGAACCTCAATGCCGTACCTCTCTGCAAGCTCAACCACTGCTTCTTTGAACTCCATCCCTTTGTAATCCTGAAGAAACTTCAGGACATTACCTCCTTTTCCGCATCCAAAGCAATAATATAATCCTTTATCAGGGCTTACTGTAAAAGAGGGCTTTTTTTCATAGTGAAATGGACAAATGGCAACATAATTTTTTCCCCTCCTCTTAATGCTTATATAGTCTGAGAGTACTTCAACTATATTTGCTCTTATAAGAACCTCTTTTAGAAAGTCTCCGCCCTTCAAGTCCTTATAGTAATTAATTTAGACATTTTATTACATTCAAAGGTTTCTTTCAACCCTTATGAACCCTGATAGAGGTATTATATCAAGTCTTTCGCCTTTCATTATATTGTCAATCAAAAGGTTTAGTCCTAAGGAATCGCTACTTATGTGCCCTGCAATTATGAGGTTCATCTGATGCTTTTCTATTTCCTTGAAATGCTCCTCACTCATATGCATTGCAACAATTGTTCCAACCCCAGCGGAGGAAAGTCTCTCAAACATATCCTTGCTTCCCTCTGTTCCACCTGT
Organism: bacterium; assembly: GCA_037439705.1. GTDB lineage: Bacteria > JBBIVP01 > JBBIVP01 > JBBIVP01 > JBBIVP01 > JBBIVP01. The sequence continues at coordinate 7,010 of JBBIVP010000042.1, read as the reverse complement.
CATATCAACAAAAATTTTTCCAGCCCTGTCCTTTTTTGTTCCTATTAATATATTTGGAGAAGCTCCCCTTTCAGCAGAAATTCTGTATTCAGGAATCTCAAGAAGAATCTCAATTATATCCTTCAATGTAATGGGGTTTTCTTTTTTGAAGGTCTCTTCCAGAAAAGAAACAACAAAATTATCAGCAGGTGTATGGATGTTCATAAAGGGGATACTGAGAAGCCTAGCTGTATCAATTGCCCTCTGATGGTTCACGGGCATAAGCCTTCTTTCAACCTCCTTCATCCTTTTTAGTGTATGCTTTTCCGCCACATTAATGGGAACGCCAAGCTTTGCTGCTATATCCGCATGCATCATCATAACATCCACAAGCCTTGCGTATGCTATACCCTCAGGATGATGTGCAACCGCTGCATCTATCTTTTTCCCTTTCTCCCTCAACCTATCCACGAGAAGAAGCTCTGGAGCCTCAACATCAATCCCCACTATGAGAGAGTGAATCTCTTCATCTCCGTTTCCGAAAAGTATCCTTGTGTCCGGATAGGGATTTTCAAGCCTCTCCCTGTCAAAAACCTCCTTTTCCTTTCCATTAAGCTTCTCGTATTCCGCTTTTGCTTCATTCAGAATTCTTTCAATCTCATCCCTTCCCCTCGGGTCCTTTTCTATGCCCAGTTCAATTGCCCTTTTGTAAAATTCCCTGAGCTTCATATTCTACTCCTTTCTGGAAAGAAGTTTTTCTGCAATCTCCCTCACCCTTCCTCCATCTGCCTTCCCCTTTAACTCCTTCATCGCCTCCTTCATAACCTTTCCTATATCAGATGGAGAAGAGGCTCCAATTTTCTTTATGATTTCCATCACAGCATTTTCAATGTCCTTATCCTCCATTTCAGGTGGAGCATAACTTTCAAGAATTTTTAACTCTTCCATTTCCTTTTCAGCGAGGTCATTCCTTCCGCCTTTTAAAAAAGCCTCTATGGATTCTTTTCTCTGCCTTATGAGTTTTCTTATCACGTTCACAATACCTTCATCAGAAAGAGGACCACCCTTTTCAACCTCTGCGTGCCTTATCGCGGTCTTCAACATCCTCAATGCCCGCACCAAAGCCTCATTCTTTTCCTTCATTCCTTTTTTCAGATCCTCTTCAAACCTTTCTTTCAAAGCCATGTCTTCTCCTTTTAAAGTGAATTAAATCATTAATAGTTTAGTTTTTTAAAAATCAATTGTCAAAAAATTTTCGCAAAACCATTGCACAAAGCAAGAATTAATGAAAATTTCAAAAGGTCAAAAATCAAGACCGATTCCAAAACCATTATAATTTTAATTTCACAATATTACCAAACGGAACTTCTGTTCCATTTCCAACGACCACCCAAAGCACAGGAAAAACTGGTTCGTGCTCGGGAAATCTTCCATAAAGGTCTGTGAAATAAATTAGTGGTCTATTATCTCCATTCTCCTCAAGGTATTCAAAAACAGGACGAAAATCTGTGCCTCCACGTCCTTTCATCTTTATATCCCCTGGTTCAATTGTATCTGGAAATTTTAAATCCATTACATCCTGAATTTTTGCATCGCACTGGATTATGAGCAAGTCATAGTAGCATGAACCTAAAATAGCATTCAATTCTCCAATAAACGCTTCAAGTTCTTTATCTGAAATTGAACCTGAGGTATCAAAAGCCACTGCTAACTTCACCATCTTTTCCCTTCTTGAAGGAAAATATATCCCCTGAGAAATGAATCTCCTATCAGGTCTTGTCCAGTCAACCCCTTCCACAACCGTTCCTGCAATAAAGTTCTTTAACAATTCCCTCCAGTCCAGTCTTGGATTTGCTATGTCCTCAATCAAACCAACAAGGAAACCGGAAACTTTTCCCTGCATCCGAGCTGTGGTGTATGCCCTGAAAAGAGCATCCTTCCATTTTTTTTCAATTTCCTGAATTTCCTTTTCCGAAAGTTCTCTTTTTTGTATCTGCCCTTCACTTTCTGATCCATATCCTTCCCCTCCTCTTTTTGCACCTTCTGAATCTTCACTATGTCTTCCGGGTTTCCTTATGAAGTCCCACAAGCCTTTCTTCAGCCTCTTCCCTTCACTTTCTCTTTCCTGCCCGCCAGTTCCTTCGTCCTTCCTGTTTCCTTCCTTTTTTTCATCTCCTATCGGCTCACTCACCAACGATTCTCCTTCTCCTGCCATAAAATGCCTATCAAAACCTTTATCTTTACATTTTTCACTTATCTTTTCTTTTTCACAAGCACACAAAAGCGAGTAATATTTCTCTGCTGAAAGATGATATTCAAAACCAAACAACTTGGGCAACAACCCTCCCGGCGGAAGGGTCATTCTGAATCCCCACAGCAAAAGGGAATTAATTGCAAGGTCGGTGGCGATATTCCAGATGGTCCTGTTGCGGCCTTCTTCCCTCACGAAATGACACAGTGCTAAGTGAAGGGCTTCATGAGCAATAAGCCCCATAATTTCCTCTACTGAGAGTTTTTCAACATTTTCCTTATTGATATAGATTTTCCCCGACCCGTCCACACCAGCGAGGGGAATGGCATTTGTTTCAATTACCTCCGCTTCCCAGAGAAGAAAAGCGAAAAAAGGCTCTTTTAATAATAATTTTGATTTTGCTATGCTAAACTTGTCTAACATTTTAGCCTCCTAAACAAATAAATTCCCAAATATTCTGCTAATCTCCGGCCATAGACCAGAACTTTTTACTGCTTTTTTGTCCTTCAGATAGAGGCCTTTGAGTAAGAATACTGCAAATTCTTCTTTTTTAGCCTCCTGTAGAAGCTTTACACAGAATTTTAACCCCATTTCAAATTGATGCTGATGTGTAGCACGGACAATTATTGCTGAACACAATGATGACAGAACTGAAGGTTCAGCTGGAATATTAACATCTTTGCCGGCAAAAAAATCATCCAGATTTGGAAGTTTTGAACATACATCAAGGAAAGAGGCAAACTCTAAAGCTGTCCCTCCCCCACAGGCAGATTCAACAGCCACCACGGGATCCCATCCAAGCTTAATATATCTGTCAGCGAACTCCCAGCCTCTTGGGGATGGATAATTCACTGAAACCCTGTCCTTAGCGACTTTTAGTAACAAATCAGAACGAAATTTGATGAACCCAATAATTCGCTCATCAATGGAATGGAGAATAGCCCAGTCTAACCATTCATCAACGCTCACTTCAATTTCCAGATGGGTGAATCTCCCTATGAGAGGGTCCGCCACCCGAAAAACAATAGTACTGTCCCCCTCCCTGTTCCCTGCTGCAACCACAAACCACCCATCGCCTAATACATGTTCGCCCACCATTCTATCCAACACCAATTGAAATGCGGAACTCTGAACTGACATACTTGCCTGATTCATTTCGTCCAGAAAGAGAATCCCGCGTCCATCTCGAGGAATGAACGGGGGACGAGTCCAAAAACAATTCCCATCCTTTGCAATGGGAACTCCTCGTAAATCAACGGGGTCCAGCAAAGAAAGCCTTAAGTCCACCAGCGCTAGATTGTTCTCCCGAGCCACCTCTCGCACTATGCTTGACTTTCCAACACCCGGGGGGCCCCACAAAAAGATAGCAGAAACCTCCTCGGGTCTTCCTTTTACAGCCTTCTCCAGAAGGTCTTTTGCCTTCTGGAGGGTTACTCTGGCACCATACCTTTTCTCCTTCATACTCACACACTTCCTTCATTATTTATAATTCCAAATATTCCAAAAAACCTCGCAAACTCCTCAAAAATAATTTTTCTGAGATTGAGCATTTCCTGAATTATTTCCAGAACACTTGAAAAACTCTCAATATGAAATGTCCTGAGCCCATTAGCTGGAAAAGAGAGTTTTAACGGATTGAAATTCAATCTTCGCACAAAAGAACCTTTCTTAAAAAATATCTCAAGGGACACCATCCCGTTGTTAGTATTCAGACTCACATGGGAAACACTTTTCAAATGCACTCTCTTTGAAACCAGTTCAATCAACCGCGGACATTTTTTACGGAGAAACCCGATGCCAAGTCTGAAATCAACATCAGCCCATCCGCAATTTCTCAAACTAACAATCAACGCACGAATTTTACCGAAAACCTCTCTCCACAAATCCTGTTCCCCCCATATACCCGTAAAATTCAAAATAAGCCTCCTCTCTAATTTCACTGCAATCTCGGACAATACAAAAATCTCATTCATCTTCCTCACCTCCGCTGAGTGCCTCTTCTAACAATATCCCATAACCATTTACCAGAATATTTCCGAATTTCTCTTCCAATTCCCTTATCAATTTCCTGTTCAAAAACCTGCGCACATTAACAAGAACCTTCAGACCTTTGCGCAATTCCACAAACAAACCATAAAGTTCATCCATCTTCATATACCCGTCCTCTGATTCATAAAACATTATCCTAAAAGCATGCTCATACTCTCCTGTTGTAAAAATGTCAGCAACCAGACATCTGGGACCATAATATTTATTGACCCAGAAAAAACTCACTCCATACCAATCCGCGCTTTCATCCAGTTTACAGACTCTTTGCATAAAATCATGCCAGCGCGGGAACACTTCCTCTTTTAAACGCCTCACCCATTCATCTCCGTGAGGAAAAGTCAGACACATATAAGGGTCAAATCTGAAAAATTCCTTAAACTCCCTGCTTAATTTTGAACAAAATCTCATCCAATCATACCCGGCTGAAGAATCTCCTTCCCTCACAGATACTGGCTTCATTCTCCAAACACTTATTCCCATATCTTTCCCCTCACACTTAAAAATAAATGCATGTGTGAAAATTTTCCCCTCACTGCACAGGGAACAATTTACAAATTTTCAAGCAGGACTTCTAAGAAAATAGGATTCCTGATCTCTTTATCCACCAGAAGGCGCTCCACTGTGGAGGCTGTTTTCTCAAACTTGGTCTCCCTCAAAAACTTGACGAGCACCTCACAGTATTCTATAAAAGTCTCACTGATATAGACCCTACTATTCACATAAAAAGCACCATGAAAAATACTTGATGGTTCACTTCTCAGAAGAAACAGCACACCATCACGAACCCATTCTTTGCACCCGTAAGTCCGGCTTACCTCATCAAACTCAGAAAGAAAGATATTGGTAATATTAATATCAACCCTGTGCAATATATTGGCTATGCTATCCTCACCATTTTCTATTAAACTTCCCAGATAATCCTTATAATTTCCCCCTACATAT
>JBBIVP010000042.1:0-1689 GCA_037439705.1 bacterium | reverse complement strand
CTCACCATTTTCTATTAAACTTCCCAGATAATCCTTATAATTTCCCCCTACATATAGTCTTGGAAATTTTGGACCCACATAATGTCCAAATGATCTGTAATACTTCCTTTGATTGCATATCCAGTAATAACAGCAATCTTTAACCAAGTCTATTATTAAATAACTATATTCGTCGTAATATTCCAAAAAAAATAAAACCACATTTTTACCAATAGCATCCACTACCACAAAATCCCCGAGTCTTCCTTTTTTCTTCGCATCTTCCACTGTTTTTCTCGCTAAGTCGAGCCTGCTCGATGGCCAGTCCCCGAAAATCAGTTTATATAAACTGAAAGTTTTCCTCTTCCCAGAACCTCGTTGTCGTGACCTCGTCAACCCGTCCCCGAAAATCACTTCATATAAACTCTTTGCTACCCGCACTCCCCCTTTTATAAAACCTATCTGAATCCTTCCCCCAAAATAAACCAATCGGACCCCTGCCCGCGGCACAAAGTATAAGAGTAAAACACTCGCAATCAATGACAATTTAACCCCATTTATTAAAACATCTTTTGGGGTAATCTCCCTCCTTTCTTTCCTTTTTTGCATTACCTTAAATTTTTTCAATTTCTTCTTCATATATGTCATTTGACCCCTCCTTTTTTATTCTGTGATTTTTTTCTTTCTCTGTAAAAATTAATACCCCCACTTAAAACCCCTCTTTCTGCCAGTTTTTTATGTAATATTTTTTGTTTTTTGATTGATTAAAAAGTATCATCTGTAAGAATTTAATCATCCACTTCAAAAAGTCAACTTTTTAACCCCCTCCTTCAATTCCTCATAGGTAGGCTGGAAACCAACACTCGGCATATACTGATTATATCAAACTGAAATGTTTCAATTCTTACCTTGGATAAAAAGAGCCGATATAATACCCATAATGGTTAAAGAAGTGAAGGATTATCTCTGAATCAGTTAAAAATTCAAGAAGGCGCTTATTTATCGTTACCTCTCCGAAAACAAGAATCTCCGATGTATTCTCAACAGGTATATATTTCTTGCCTTCAGAGGTTTCAAAATAAAGGGTGTTTTCTTTTCGCTTGAGCTCTCCGTCAGAGAATATGTAAATACTTCGTTTCATGCCCAGCAAAAATCATTATAACCACATTTTGGACAAAATTTAATCCTTTTTGCAGGCGGTGGAGAATCCATATCAGAAATTGCCTTTATCTCAGCAATCGCTTTCTTTAACTCTTCTTCAATCTCTGGAGTTAGCATCACCTCAATCCTCTTCTTTTCTTTCGGAAAGAGAAGCATACCCTTAGCAATGATGCCAAGAGACTTCAATCTCATAAGATAGTAGCAAAGTTGCATCCTTGCACTTTTCTCATATCTTGATGACTTTTTCACCTCTCCAACAACCACTTCACCATCAGCATTTTTAAGAATGTCTATGACGATGTTTTCCACACGCACCTCTTTTCGCTCTCGCTCATACCTTTCTTTGCTTATAAGCCTTCCAATCTCAATAAAGGGATTTTCCTGCGATGGATTTAAGTGCCTGCTCATAAGCCACACTTCCCTTGGACAGATGTAGTAATACCAAATGAGAGTGCCGGTTACTTTTTCCATCTCTATGAAAAGTAATTCTTTAGAAGTTTGTAAAAGGGAATGATGTGGATTTTTGTGTTATTTAAAAGAATGGTTGTA
>JBBIVP010000041.1:4179-12927 GCA_037439705.1 bacterium | reverse complement strand
GGAAAAAGATAAAAATGAAAAAATTCAAAAATAAACCAATTGCCAAAAATATCCCTTCCTTTTTCAGAGAGCATTTTTGAAATAATTTGACAGGTTCATAAAGGAAGATATAAAATAAAAAGTATGATAAAAGAAATCCAGATAGGGGAGAAGATATTAAATAGATTTCAGATAAAATCCCTTGTCGGAAGTGGGGCTTTCAGTGCTGTGTACAAGGCGTGGGATATGGAGAAAAATGAAAACTCCGCAATTAAGGTATATTATCCGGTAGAGAAACATCCATTTTCTGAAAAGGCGGAGGTAGTTTTTGAACTTCTTCTAAAACTTGAGCACGAAAATATATGTAGAACCCATGAGTGGTTCAGGGAAGGAGAAGTATATTTTTCAAAAACTGAATACATTGAAGGTTCAAACTTGAAGAAACTGATAAAAATGAGAAAGGAGGAAAATAACCCTTTTACCTTTGAAGAAACAGCCCCAATAATTGAAGGAGTTTTAAACGCAATAATATATGCAAATCATTTTCTTCCCCATTCCTACCTTAAACCGGAACACATATTTATTCTTCCCAAAAGAATTATTGTTACCGATTTTGGCATACCCTATATTTACGGACACGAAGTATTTCTGGCAAAGCTCGTTATAGAGGGAGACCCCTATTATTATATCCCGCCGGAATTCGTGTCCGGAAAGGGGAAAGTAGGAAGGTCTGCTGATGTGTATTCCATTGGTGTCATCCTTTACGAGATGCTCACAGGAACAATTCCCAAAAAAGACCCTCCACCTCCATCAAAACTCAATCCGAAAGTAGATGAAGATATTGACCGTTTGATAATGAAGGCTCTTTCTCAATCGCCCCAAAAAAGATTTTCAGATGCTGTGGAATTCAAAAAGGAATTTTTATATCTCCTTGACAGACATTACGAAAGAGAAACAGAATATGTGGAAGAGTTTGTCCTGTTTGAACTACTTAAAGAGAAAGAAAAAGAGAAAGAGCTGGAAAAACTTTTTGAAGAAGAAAAGCCTGCTCTTCCGGTAGAAGAAAAGGAGGAAATTCCAGAAGAAAAACGAGTTTTTGAAGAGGAAAAAATAGAAAAAAGGAAATTTCCCTTTGTTGCAGTCCTTTCAATTTTTGTTTTTATTGCTCTTGGATTTGGAGGATATGTACTTCTCGGAAAAGGAGGAAAGAAAGGAAAAGAAATTTCCCTTCCCGCGGTTACAGTAAAAATTGAAGAAAAAAAAGAAGAGGTTCTGCATGAAGAGAAGAAAATGGAAGCCTTAAAAAAAGAAGTAGTGGAAGAAAAAAAGGAAGAGATTATACCTGAAGAAAAGAAGACAGAAGCTTTAAAAAAAGAGGTGGTAGAAGAAAAGAAACCTCCTCCACAAACTGCTTCTCTCCCTGAGAAAAAGGAAATTCCCCAGAAGGAAGTTCAAAAGAAAAAACTGGAAGAAAAAACTGCTAAAGAAACCGCTCCTGCTCCATTAGAAAAATGCCCCAAGGGAATGGTTTACATTCCCGCAGGAGAATTTCCTATGGGAAGTTCTGCCGATGACCCGTTGAGGGATATAGGGGAGAAGAAACTTCAGAAAGTTTTCGTGGATGATTTCTGTATAGACATCTATGAATTTCCCAATCAGAAAGGAAAGAAACCTATGACAAATGTCACTTATGAAGAAGCGAAAGCTGAGTGTGAAAAGCTCGGTAAAAGGTTGTGCACGGAGGAAGAATGGGAAAAAGCGTGTAAGGGCCCAAATAATTTGAGATATCCATACGGAAAGGACTGGAATCCAGATGCCTGTGCTACCGAGGATTCAAGGGGGATTGACCGTGCTTTAGCACCTTCAGGAAGCTTTCCAGAATGCAAAAGTGGGTATGGAGTCTATGATATGAGCGGAAATCTTCAGGAGTGGACATCTTCCATTTTTATGAAAGGATTAAGCGATATGGTGTTAAAAGGAGGGGCTTATACTTCCCCTGATTATGCAAGTAGATGTGCTTTCAGGTATAGCCTTCCGCCTGATGAAAGGGCTCCTGAAAATGGCTTCAGATGTTGTAAATCAATTGAAAAATAAGTAAAATATAATTGTGAGAGGATGGATTATTATATTGGCTGGTTTAATAGGAGGATGGGTATCTATATCCTTTTCTGCCACTTTTGCAGTCATTAAAAGCCAGAACCTCAGTATGCTTAACGAGGCAATAACGGGATTTAAGGTTAAATGTAAAGGAGAATATCTTGATTATGACCTGGAGGGAAATGTGGAGAAGGGAAAGATGGTGTTTGAAGATGTGTTAAAAAAGAAGCCGGATGTAGTTATAACCTTTGGAGAATTTGCCTCAGGTCTTGGAAAAAGATACATAGAGAATATACCACTTGTATTTTCAATGGTCACCGACCCAAACATATACAACCTTGAGGGGAAAAACATAACGGGCGTAACAAGGATAGCACCCACTCATATAGTGCTTAAGTCTCTCAAGGCTATAATTCCTGAGGTTGAAAAGGTGGGAATAATTTATAATCCAAAGAATACAGGAAAGACTGTGGAACAAGCAATAAACGAGGCAAAAGCCTTCAACCTTCAGATACTGGCAGCAAAAGTTGATTCTGAGAAGGATGCTGAAAGGGCTTTCAAAATTTTCGCGGCAAGTGGCGGAATAGATGCATTCTGGCTAATTCCAGACCCCACTGTTATCACGCAGACATTTTTTAAGATAATAAGGGATTACACCTTTACAAACAAACTTCCCCTTCTCGCTTACTCACCTGAATTTGTTAAGGCAGGCGCACTCATGGCTTTATCTCCAGCATATACCACCATAGGAGAGCAGACATGCAATACTGCCCTGCAGATTCTTGACGGAACATCTCCGAACCAGATTCCTGTATTTTATCCAAAGGTTTTCATTCTCAATTTCAATCTCGCTGTGGCAAAACAACTTGGTTTTGAAGCAATTGCCACAAATGCTGTTCTTTATGCTGGTTCACAGGGATTTATAATAAACCCAGTAAAATGAAGGTGAAAATTTTAGTCATAACCGCATTTCTCGTAATAGGGTGTGCTTCGGGAGAAAAACTGAGGAGGATGGAATCGGATATAAATTCCTTGAGGTTCAGAATTGACGAGGCACACGAAAGGATTTCAATGATTGAAAAAGAGATTGACAATATATCAAAAGCCTGTGGAATATTGAAAACTGCCCAGGAGGAGGTGATAAAAGAAATATATTCTCTAAAAACATCAATAAATGAAACGAGGGAATTTCTTTATTCGGTCCAGACAAATCTACAGGAGAGAAAAAGGGGCGAAAGTCCTGAATCCCTTTACAAAAGGGCTACAGAACTTTTCAACTCAAATAAATGTTCATCAGCAATTCCCGTTTTTGAAGAGATAGTAAAGAGTTTCCCAAAACATAGTCTTGCTGATAATGCTTTATACTGGATAGGAGAATGCTATTACAGGGATGGTTTAAGGGATAAATCCCTTGAGACCATGAAAGAGGTGATAAGAAGATATCCCTCAGGGAACAAGGTCCCAGATGCAAAGATAAGGATGGCAATAATTTATATGGAATCAGGAGATGAAAAAGTAGCGGTTGACCTTTTAAAAGAGGTGATTGAAAAAACCTCTGATGAAGATGCAAAGATGAGGGCAAATGCCCTTCTTCAAAAAATAAAAAATAAAACTGCAGGAGGTGAAAGATGAAGTTATCAAAAGTTTTTCTGGCACTTTTTCTTCTGACAGTAAGTGTGGTGATTGCGCAGGAAAAAAAATCAGTAATAAATATGTATGTGATAAAAAAAGGTGATACCCTCTGGGACATCTCTTCAAGGTTTCTTCAAAACCCGTGGTTATGGCCAAAGATATGGGAACAGAACAAACACATAGAGAATCCAGACCTCATATTTCCTGGTGAACCGCTTGTGCTTCCTGAAACTATTGTTCTACCTCCCTCACCACCAGAAAAGGCTTTACCCGCTCCCGAGGAAGCAACTGCGGAGGTACCGCCTGCGACTGAAATGGTAGAAAAACCTGAAGAAGAAAAAATAGGTGTTGAAGCAATGGAAACCATACCTGTAGAAGAGGAATTACTTGTAAGTGAGGAAGGAAAGGCAGTATTTGAAAAGATGGCTGAACTCCAGAAACAGGAGGGCGCAAGGGTATATTTTTCAAGGATGGCTGAAGTTTCTTTTATAACTGATAAAGAGCTTGAATCTGCAGGAAAAATAGTCGGAAGTCCCCTTGAAAGAAAGATGTTCGGTGAATTTGACAGGGTTTACATTAAGTTTTCAGAACCAGCTGGAACCGGTGAGACATTCATGGTAGTAGAAGAAATAGGGGACATGAAACATCCTGTAACAAAAAAGAAAATTGGAAAAAGGGTAAAAATAAAGGGAATTGCGGAGGTTCTTGAGAAAAATGATAAGAATTATACTGCGAGCATAAAGGCATCGTGGGATGTAATTGAAAAGGGAGACAGGGTGATGAAAGTACTTCCTGTAAACAAAACCGTGGAGATCAAAAAGGCTTCCTCTCCTCTTGAAGGATATGTAATTGATGGAAATAGATTCGGAGAATTTTTTGGAGAAGGAGATGTAATTTTCATAGACCTCGGAAAGGAAAAGGGTGTTGAGGAAGGAAATGTTTTCATAGTTTATATAAAAGAAGGAAAGGATAAACCAATAAACATGATAGGTAAAGCAGTGGTGATAAAAACATGGGATAAAGCTTCAGCAGCATTGCTTACAAAAACAAAACAGGAAGTTGAGAAGGGATACAGGGTTATGGCAGATGTATTCTAAAAATGTGGAAGAAATTTGTTTTTCTCTTCTGTCTGGCACTTGTTTCTTTTTCTCATAACCTCTATGGACAACAACTTTTCCCTATAAAAATTGAAGGGAAATGGGGTTACATAAACAGGGAGGGAAAAATAGTGATACCTGCGGAGTTTGATTCAGCTCTTGATTTTAAAGAAGAAAAGGGAGCAGTAAAAAAAGGGAAGAAATGGTGGTTTATTGACAGAAAAGGAAAACTGATAGGAGAAGGATTTGATGGAGTTCTTTCCTTTTCAGAGGGACTGGCAGGAGTAAAGGTGGGAAAAAAATGGGGCTTCATTGACAGAAAGGGGAAACTGGCCATACAGCTTCAATATGAAATGGTTTCAACCTTTTCTGAGGGACTGGCTGCTGTTAAATCAGAAAAAAAATGGGGATACATAGACAAAAAAGGAAACATTTCCATAAAACCAGCATATACCTACGCCTTTGACTTTTCCGAGGGACTGGCAAGGGTAATAATAGGGGGGAGGGTGGGATACATTGATAAAAGCGGAAAAAATGTTATACCCCCCAGATTTGAGGGAGGTGGTAATTTTTCAGAAGGTCTGGCATGGGCATGCTTTGATGAAAAATTTGGATACATTGATAAAGTCGGAAGAATTGTCATAAATTTTAAATTTGATGATGCCTGGGCTTTTTCAGAGGGGCTTGCAGGTGTTAAAATTGGAAATAAATGCGGATATATTGACAGAAATGGAAATTTTCTCATTCCACCTTCCTTTGATGAGTGCGGAAGATTCAGGGAAGGATATGCATGGGTCATGATTAATGGAAAATTTGCGTTTATTGATAAAACTGGAAAGCTCCTCATTGAACCCAAATTTGATGAGGTTCAAGATTTTTCAGATGGTCTTGCTTTAGTGGCAATTAATAAAAAGTATGGATATATAAATTCAAAATTTGAATTTATCTGGCAACCATAATATCTTTTTCTGTATAAACAAAAATGCTTAAGTGCGCTATTATAATAAACAAAAATGCGAGAAAAAACAAAAGCGGTGGGTTAAACAAAGATAAAGTTTACAAAATTTTGAAAAATTCAGCAGAGATATTTGAAACATGGACAATAGAGGAAGCAAGAAGTGCAATAACTTATATCAAAGAATTGAATTTTGACATCGTCGTGGGGAGCGGTGGAGATGGAACCCATCATTCACTTCTTACCGAAATCTGCAAAGTCTATGGGGAAGATGGAGATTTTCCAATTTATCTCCCTTTAAGGGGTGGAACAATGAATTTCGCAGCCCCAAACATTCCTGTTAAGGGTTCTCAGATTGAAACAATTCAAAGGCTGAAAAGCTTTCTTGAAAAGGTTGAGCACAGGCTTGACATACCAAAGGACATGCTAAAAAGGAACAGAATTCTAAAACTTGTTGAGAAGGAAAGAAAAATTTTAAGGTATGGATTTGCGGTGATTATGGGACTCCCTTACAAAATAACCAAACTCTATTACGCTTCCGGAACACCATCTCCTTCCACCGCTTTTAACATCACAACCTCCATAATAGGAGGATATGTGCTTGGATCTAAAAGTTCCATAGAAGCCTTTCAGCCAATAGATGTGGATATTGAAATAGATGGAGAGAAATACCCGTATAAAAAATGCCTCCTCCTTGTTGCATCAGTTTTTCCAAAAATGGTGCTATGGTTTGAGCCTTTTTACAAGGAGGACAAATGGAAGGATGGTTATTACCTTCTGGTGTTTTCTGAACCTGGGCTGGAAGCGATAAAGAGAATAAGAGCCCTTTCCAAGGGACGCCTGAGGATGGAGAAGTCTTATAATGACCTTGCAGAAAATACCGTTGTGCGTGCGGATTCTGGATATGCAATGGACGGTGAGGTATTTGAAAGAAACAGTCCATTTGAAATAAAAATCCTTAAGGGACCTGCCATAAAATTCTTGAGAATATGAAAGAACTGAAAAAAGAATTAAAAGAAAGCCTTTTTCGTTTTGAAAATACCGATGAAATATCTGCTTTTGTAGAATACTTCAGAGATTTTTTTGAAGACAATCTCCTTCTCGTGATTTTTTATGGTTCCTGCATCAGCAGGGGAACAAGAAAAGAAACGAGTTATCCAGATTTTTATGTGGTGGTGAAAAGTTATAAATCTGCTCTGAAAAAATTCAGGAAAAAAAGGAATCTTTATTTTTTACTTTCAAAAATTCTTCCTCCTACTGTCTTTTTTCTGAAACTTGAAAAAAACGGAAAATTTTATCAATGTAAGTTCAATCTCATATCAAAGGAACACCTTGACCTTTATACATCGGAAGGAGCCCCTGACACATATATTTTTGGAAGGTTCGGTAAGAGAATAGTTCTTCCCTATTTTTCATCGGAAAAGGAAATGGAAGATTTAGTCCTTTTTCATTTAAGGGCTGTGAAGATGAACGCGGAGATGGCACTTCATTTCCTTCCCGTAAAATTTGGACTTGACGAGTTTATCAAAAAAACCCTTTCAATCAGCTACATGGGTGATTACAGGGTTGAAAGGGATACAAAAATTGAAGAAATTTTTGAATCCGAAAAAAATTTTTACAGAAGGGTGTACTCATTAATTCTTGATGAGTTGGAGAAAGAGAAAAAAATTTTGAAGAATTCTGAAGGATTGTATGAAAGGATTTCTTGTTCAGAGATTGAAAGGAAAAGAGCAGAAAAATTTTTGAAGAGGTCCAGGAGGCGTTCAGTTTACAGATGGCCAAAGGGAATTCTTACAGTTGGGAACTATGTTGATTACCTGCTATCAAAACTTGAGAGGGCAAGGGGAATAAAAATTGAACTTACTCCTCTTGAAAAAAAGTATCCTCTCATCTTCGGCTGGAAACACTTCTTCAGAATCAAAAGAGAAGGTCATCTTAAATAGTTAAATTTTTGAACTATTAAGAGTCGGGATTGCCTCTACTGCTTCAGGATTTTCAAGGGTTGATGTATCTCCAACAGGTTTTCCAAGATACTTATTTTTAATTATTCTTCTCATAACCTTCGCATTTCTCGTTTTTGGTAGGTCTTTTACAAAAATTACATCCTTTGGTCTTGCGGTTTTGCCAAGTTTGTTTTCAACAAGGGAAATGAGCCTTTCTTTTATTTCTTCGTTCTTCTCAATTCCTGGTTTAAGAACCACAAAACATACTATTGCTTCTCCTTTTACTTCATCAGGAATACCTATTGCAGCGGACTCAAGGACAGCCTGGTCAGAAGTAAAGATGGATTCGATCTCGGCAGGTCCTATTCTCTTTCCAGCAATTTTTATTGTATCATCGGAACGTCCGTGAAGGAACCAGAAACCATCTTCATCTATTGAAGCCCAGTCTCCATGAACCCACACATCCTTCCATCTTGACCAGTATGTCTCAATGTATCTATCCGGGTCATTCCATATTCCTCTCGTCATTCCCGGCCATGGTTTTAATGCAACAAGTTCACCAACTCCCTTTCTCAGAGGTTTTCCGTTTTCATCAAATACATCCACAGCCATTCCGAGGGATGGACCCTGAAGGGTGCATGGCTTAAGCGGTGCGACTGGATGGGGCGAGAGGAAGCAGGCTCCCACTTCTGTTCCTCCCGAAAGGTTTATTATGGGACATCTCCTTTTTCCAACCCTTTCAAAGAACCACATGTAGGATTCAGGATTCCAGGGTTCTCCTGTTGAGCCGAGAACCCTCAAGGATGAAAGGTCATGTTTCAACACATGTTCTTCTCCGTACTTCATAAGAGCCCTTATTAAAGTTGGAGAGATTCCAAGGATTGATATTCCGTGATGTTCAATCATCTTCCACAATCTATCAGGAGATGGCCAATCGGGTGCTCCTTCGTATAGAAAAACAGTTCCACCGAGCGCACATCCTCCAACTGTTTCCCATGGACCCATTATCCAGCCCATCTCTGTGAACCAGAAAAGAATGTCTTCT
>JBBIVP010000041.1:0-4164 GCA_037439705.1 bacterium | reverse complement strand
ACCTGAAATGCCACCTCTTCAGTAATTTTTACGAGAAAGCCTCCATGGACATGAACTACACCCTTTGGTTTTCCGGTTGTTCCGGATGTGTATCCTATGAAAAATGGTTCTTCTGAGTCCGTTTCTTCTGGCTCCAGATATTCCGATGCGGAATCAAGAATATCGTCAAGAAACAGGTCCCTGTCTTTTTTCATTTCCACATCAATTCCGAGCCTTTTTTTAACAAGGACCCTTTTTACGCATCCTGCAATCTCACAGGCTTCATCTGCAATCCTTTTAAGTTCAATTTTTTTGCCCCTTCTCAAAAATCCGTCACAGGTTATTAAAACCTTTGCGGAGGCATCCTTTAGCCTTGAGGCTACAGCATCCGGTCCAAATCCGGAAAAAATCGGAACATATATACCTCCTAATTTTGGAACAGCAAATGATGCAATTACAGCTTCGGGAAGCATGGGCATAAATATTCCAACCCTGTCCCCTCTTTTCACGCCAATTGACTTTAAGGCGTTTGCCAATTTATTTACTTCTATATAAAGGTCCTTGTATGTCAATCTGCATATCTCGCCATCCTCTCCCTCCCATATAATGGCAAGTTTGTTTCTCCTCCATGATTTTGCATGCCTGTCAACACAGTTATCCGTAATGTTTATTTTTCCACCCACAAACCATTTTGCCCACATTATTCCCTTTGAGGTATCCAGAATTTTTTCGTATGGTTTCATCCAGCGAAAGTTGAACTCCTTTTCCACTGCGGACCAGAACCATTCAATATCATCCTGAGATTTCTTAATGAGCTCTTTATAAGATGAAATCCCGTGTTTTTTCATGAACCTTGCCACATTTGAGTTTTCAAGAAAATCTTTGTCAGGAGTCCATATTATTTCCATTTTTATACGGGTTCAAAAATTAACGAACATTTTTCGGGATTATTCTGAATGCTCAATTTTGTTTTGACCTTTGATATTTCATCTATTTTCTTTAAAGCCCTTTCGCATTCCGGGCACCACCTCCCATAAAGTGGACATAATGGAATCTCCATAAAAAGCCTTCTTGTGGTAGTCTCTTTCACCTTGTATTTTTCCACTCCAATCGCAAGGATGAGAAGAAATTCCACATAGGATTGAAACAGGTGGGGAAAATTTATTCCTGTTTTTTCTGCCACCTTTTTTACCATCTCAAATGTTCTATCTCCATATTTCCCAGCAAGTTCCTTGATAAGTTCCACAGCCTTTATTCCATCTCCGGAGAAATTCTTTTTGAATTCTTCCACCATCTGCGGAGGAATATCATATTCCTTTTTTCGTCCATCTATTTTGAAAAGCTCTTCAGGTTTTACCCTTCCAATGTCCTTCATAATTTAATTTCTATTGCATTATTGGGACAGAGTTTAACGCATTCATAACAGGCTGTGCAGAGGAGCTTAAATCTCGGTGTTAAAACATATTCTTCAAGAGGAGTTTCTTCAAACATGTTGAATTTATAGGGATATGCATAAAAGACAGCAGTGGGACAGATTCTTAAACATATCGCGCACTCAAGAGGATTTTTGCACTTTTCCCTTGATATATTTATTTCTACCATTCCTTGCTTAAACCTGGGATATTTACCCTGTCCCTCATTATTATCGCGGAGGGTTTACACTGTGTAGCGCAAAGTCCGCACCCGAAGCACTTTTTCTGATTGATACTTACTCTATCAAGGGCTACCTCGTATGTTATTGCTCCAAACTGACATCTTTTCAAACAGATTCCACAGCCGTTGCATTTTTCGTAATCTATCTGGGCAACCTTTTCTCCTTTCATGAAGAGTTTGATGTCATAATCAAGCCTCATTCTCATGCCTATGCAGGATGGATATTCGCAGTTACATATTCCTCCTATGTATGGTGTTCCAAAAACCCAGAAAGAATGGACAGCTCCTTTTTTATTTACCTCCCTTATCCATTCTTTAGCCTCATTAGGAGCCATAAAATGAATCCCACCCCTATAGTTTTCAGGCCATTTTTCCCATTTGTACATTCCAACCCCTATTCCCATGCAGAAGAAATTTTCTTCATCCTTAACGCCCCTTGACCTCCTTCTGCATATACAGGTAATTCTTGCTATGGGATAGGCAATGTCCAGAATTTTTTCAACCTCTTCAAGTGTTACAACCTGCCCGAAATGGGCTGGAAGAACCATGCTTTCAACCCTTGCTTTGACTTCTTCGTAATTTTTCGGGTCAGAAAGTCCTCTCGCCTCTATTGCCTCATCAAGAATTGATTCTATAAGATTCTGCACATCTCCCATCTGGAGGTCCTTCCCCGCCCTTCTTATCCTGTACATCTTTCTTGCGTAATTCTCTACATTCTCATACCACTTTCCACCATTTCCATGTTTAGCACAAAAATCGCACATAAAATAATTATCTGTTTATAGAAAATAAAAATCAAGTTAATCTGTAAATGCAATCCCCTTTTTCACCTTTCCCATTTAGTAAGAAAAGACTTGAAATGTAAAAATTTTATAATGTAAAATAAAAAAGATGAGGAAGCTTGTTTTTACATTTTTTATTCTTTTTTCGCTGGAAGTTTTTGCCGCTGAACCTGCTAAGAAGGTTTTTGTTTATCCAAAAATAGGGTTTTCTTCCAATTTTTCCAGTTATAATGCATTTTTGATAGGACCAAATCTCACATACAGACTTGCTGTGCTGAAAGGACTTTCCCTCTCATGGGACCTTTTATACATGTACTCAAGCGTGGATAAAAAATATAGAGGAGAACCTAACAGAAAAACCTATAATTTCAAACTGGACACATTCGTTTTTAAAACCGGGCTTTTATATGAAATTCCATACGAACTCACAGAGGGACTTTTTCCGTACGGTGAGGGCGGAGTTGGTTTTTATGATGTTATAGTTGAAGGAAATGCTCCTGATTATTCTGCAAGGGATGCTTTTGCCACATGGGGATTTTATCTGGGGGGTGGAGTGATGTACAGACTTGGAAAGGGGCTTATCTCAGGAGGACTCAGAGTTGGATATGCTCCTCTTGATGGAGGTTCTCCTGTTAAAGCAAACCTGAACGGGTTTCAACTATTCATTGGTTATGTGTATGAGTTTTGAGGTTTTCTAACCTCTTTGCTGATAAAATAAGTTCTTTTGCCAGTTTTCTTGCACTTTCAGGCTTTTCAATTCCTGAAAGCATCCTCGCAATTTCATCAATTCTGTTTTCTCCTTCAACAACCTGAACATTCACCTGCTCTCCCTTTTTTGTGATTTCTTTTCTTACAACGATGTGTCTATCCGCATAGGAAGCAATCTGGGGAAGGTGGGTAACGCATATTACCTGAGAACTCTGTGCGCAGATTTTCAATCTTAATCCAATCATCTCCGCAACTGCTCCACCAACTCCGGTATCTATTTCATCGTATATGGTTGATGGAATTCCTTCTTTGTAGGATGTTATGGATTTGATAGCAAGTAGAACCCTTGAAAGTTCTCCTCCTGATGCAACCTCATTCAGTGGTTTTGTTTCTCCGTGCGGAAAAGCTGAAAATTTGAAAAGCACTTTTTCCATACCGTTCTCGGAATAATACTTTCCATCAAATTCTATTCCCTCGGTAAACGGTTGCAGATGAACAACAAATTTTGCACCCTTTATCCCAAGCTCCGAAAGAACTTTGGATACCTCTTTTGAAAGTTTTTCAGCCACCACCCTTCTTTTCTCTGAAAGTTTTTCGGAAATTTCTTTCATTTTCAAGCATTTTTCGTTAATAGATTTTTCAATTTCCTTCACATCCTCCTCAACCCTTTCAAGTTTTTTCAGTTCCTCCGATATCTTTTTTGCATACTCTATTAATTCCCTTTCAGTTCCGCCGTACTTCCTCATAAGCCTTTTTATAAGCGTGATTCTTTCCTCTAATTTTTCAATTTCATCCGGGTCGTATCTTATTTCCCCCACAATCTGTTCAAGAACTCTTATACCCTCCTTCAGTTCACTCCTGGAAGATTCAAGGTTTTTTATTAAACCATCAATCTTTTCAAATCCTGATAGTTCCTGAAGATACCTTATGGCGGTCCCAAGTTTTTCATCTACACTTCCTTCTTCTTCGTAGAGAAGTTCATAAGCCCTTTTCACCCTTTCCATAAGTTTCTCGCCCTTCTTCATCATCTCCCTTCTGTTCA
>JBBIVP010000040.1:7698-12965 GCA_037439705.1 bacterium | reverse complement strand
AGGTGAGGGCGAAGGACGACCTTGGGAATATCTCAGCTGCCTCAATGGTCTTCAAGGTATCAACATCCGCATCTGGATTTGGATGTTCTGTTGTGAGTTCATCCGGTCTCGGGATTGGTTTCGTCCTTCTCTTCGTTCCTCTCATCTGGAGGAGAAGGTCATAAGGTAGTTCCTTTTTCCTGAGCATTGAAGGGGGGCGAAAAGCCCCCCTTTTATTTTTCAATGGAAAATAAATTGACAAAAAGTGTTGCTAAATCTATAATCACTACGAAATAACTTTAGAATTTTTGAGGGTGTAGGAGTATCTTTTTGGAAAAACTTGCTTGTGAAGGAGAAATTATTTATAATTTTCAAAAACTCAAAAGGAGAGAAAAATGAAGAAAGGAATACATCCAGAGTATAAAGAAGGAGTTATTACCTGTACCTGTGGAAATGTTATAAAGACGAGGTCAACGAGGGGAAGCTATACAATTGAGATATGTTCAAACTGCCATCCATTTTTTACAGGTCAGCAGAAACTTGTTGATACAGAGGGAAAGATAGAGAAGTTCAGAAGGAAATATGGAAAAACTTCCTCAAAATCTTCTTGAGCGCATTCAAAAGATAGAGGATAGATACGAAGAACTTACAAGGATTATTGAGAATGAAAAACTGGAGGGGAGGAAATATGCGGAGGTTATGAAGGAAAGGGCTGAAATAGAGGAAATTGTCCTTTCCTTGAGGCAATACAGGAATTTTATAAGGGAGTACGAAGAACTGAAAGCCCTGTGCGAAGAAGACCCATCTATAAGGGATGATGCAAAACAGGAACTGGAAAGGATTTCTGACAAGATAGAAAAAATTTCGAAAAAAATCAAGGAATTGTTGATACCGAAAGATCCGATGGATGATAGGAATGTTATCCTTGAGATGAGGGCTGGAACAGGCGGAGAGGAGGCAAGTCTGTTCGCAGCAGACCTTTTGAGGATGTATCTTAGGTTTGCGGAAAGGAAAGGATGGAAGACCGAGATTCTTTCAGCGAATACAACAGGACTCAAGGGATACAAGGAGGTAATAGTTCTCATAGAAGGAAAGGGGGCATACAGCATCTTGAAATATGAAAGTGGAGTGCACAGGGTTCAGAGGGTTCCTGTTACTGAATCTTCAGGTAGAATCCATACATCCACATGCACTGTTGCAGTTCTTCCGGAGGCTGATGAGGTTGATGTAAAAATTTCACCTGATGAATTGAGGATTGAGACATTTCGTGCATCAGGGCATGGTGGACAGCATGTCAATAAAACTGAATCTGCTGTCCGAATAATGCACATACCAACAGGCATAAGCGTTCACTGTCAGGATGAAAAATCCCAGCACAGGAACAAGGCAAAGGCATTGAAGATTCTTTACGCTAAATTAAAGGAAAGAATGGAAACTGAAAGTATGGAGAAAATAAGTTCAATGAGGAGAATGCAGGTTGGAAGGGCTGAAAGGAGTGAAAAAATAAGAACATACAACTTTCCGCAGAACAGAGTAACCGACCACAGGATAGACTGGACTGATTATAATCTCAAGGAATTTATTGATGGTGAACTAAATGAGTTGATTGAAAAATTGAGAGAGCATTTTAATGCAATGGAAATTGAAAAGCTGTCAAAAAATTCGTGATATCTTTGATGAGGAAATTGGTCTTGACAAGTTTGAGGTTGAAATCCTTCTTTCTTATGCGACAGGTTTGAAAAGGGAGTTTATAATCGCACATCCGGAAAGGGAGATAGGGGATAGGGAGTATAAAATTTTTTATGATATGGTTTTAAGGAGATTAAAGGACGAGCCAGTGGCTTACATAATAGGAAACAAAGAATTTTTCTCAATTCCTCTTTATGTTGATAAAAGGTGTTTCATCCCGAGACCTGAAACAGAGATACTCGTTGAATCTGCTTTAAAGCTTAGTCCAAATCCTTCATCAAGGGTTCTTGACCTTGGAACGGGTTCAGGCGCAATAGCAATTGCATTTTCTATGAATTCTCCGGGTTCTGAGATTTATGCCTCGGACATTTCCAATGATGCTCTGATGGTTGCAGAAAAAAATCTAAAAAATTACGGACTTGATAATAGAATTTTTTTAATCTGCGGGGATTGTTTTTCTCAGTTTAAGTATGAAACATTCGATATGATTCTTTCAAATCCACCATATCTTTCTTATTCAGAATTCCTTGAGAATCCCGAACTTCATTTTGAGCCGGTTTCTTCTCTTGTGGCTGGAAAGGATGGAGATGAGTTCATAAAAAGGATTTTGAGGGAAAGTCTGGAATACCTCAAAAATGGAGGTTATATTATGATTGAAATTGGAGAAGGACAGATGGAAAGGATAAGGAGTGAAATAAGGGTATCTTCCTTCTGGACCGTGAAAGACCTCGCTGGAAAGGAGCGTGTTCTTATTTTGAGGAAAGGATGACTGTTTACAGGATAAAAGGAGGTAAACCCCTTGAAGGTTCTGTTAGAATAAGCGGTTCAAAGAATGCCCTTCTTCCCATAATGGCAGGTTCAATAATTCTTGATAGTACGGTGAGAATTAGAAATCTTCCTGACCTGAGAGACACAAGGACTATGTGCGAACTCCTTCAATATATGGGTGCAGAAGTTCATTTTGACGGAAATTCCCTTTTCATAGATGCGAGGAACCTGAAGAGGATAGAAGCCCCGTATCATTTAGTGAAACAGATGAGGGCATCTATTCTCGTTCTCGGCGCTTTAGTTGGAAAATATGGAAGGGCAAGGGTTTCATTTCCGGGAGGATGTGCCATCGGGGTTAGACCTATTGATCAGCACATAAAAGGATTGAAAAAACTGGGGGCAGATGTTGAGATAAAGGATGGATACATAGAAGCGACTTCTAAAAAATTGATGGGAAATGAAATAAATTTTGATGTTGTAAGTGTAACAGGAACAGAAAACATTCTTCTTGCCTCTGTTCTGGCAGATGGGATAACCATTATAGAGAATTCGGCGCTGGAACCTGAAGTTGATGACCTCATAAACTTTTTGAACCTTGCAGGAGCAAGAATAGAAAGGGATGGAAGGAGATTGAAGGTTCATCCTTCAAGTTCGTTAAAATGTGATGAATATTCTATCATTCCCGACAGGATAGAAGCAGGGACATATTTGGTAGCAGGTGCTGCGACAGGAGGAAGGGTTGAGGTGAAGGGAGTGATACCTGAACATCTGACCGCTGTTTTAAAGAAACTTGAAGAGAGCGGAGCAAGGCTTGAAATCGGGAAAGATTCTGTAATAGTTGAAGGAGGAAGGATAAAGCCCATTGAAATAGTGACAAGCCCGTATCCGGGTTTTCCTACAGATATGCAGGCTCAATTTATAGCAATGCTTTCAGTAGCAGAAGGAACAAGTTTAATAAAAGAGACAATTTTTGAAAACAGATTCCTTCATGCAGCAGAGCTTGCAAGGATGGGTGCAGATATAAAGGTGAAGGAATCCGTTGCAGTTGTTAGAGGTGTTAAAGAACTTAAAGGGGCATACTTAATGGCTACAGACCTCAGAGCATCAGCCTCCCTTGTTATAGCAGGGCTCATGGCAAAAGGAGAGACCGTGGTTTCAAGGATATATCATCTTGAAAGGGGTTATGAAAGAGTGGATGAAAAACTTTCTTTGCTTGGTGCTGAAGTAAAGAGAGAAAAGGAAGAAGGGGTTTAAAATGAAGTTTATTGAAGTTAAAAATCCTCAGGAATTTTTGATAAGAAGAGAAGAAACTGTAATAAGCAGAACTATTGAGAGGTTTGTAAAAAAAGTTTTTGATGATATTAGAGAAAATGGAGATTCAGCGCTTCTTAAGTATATCCGAAAATACGATGGATGGCACCCTTCTTCTATCAAGGAGATATATATTTCAAAGACCGAGATTAAAAAAAGGTTCATCGGAATTGATAAAACCCTAAAAGAAGCCATTGATGTGGCTAAAAAAAGGATTGAGAAATTTCATAAAAGGACAGTTCCCAAATCCTTCACAATAAAAGAAAATGGCATTAACCTCAGTCTCAGGATTATTCCACTTGAAAAGGTTGGAATATATGTGCCCGGTGGAAAGGCGGTTTATCCTTCCACCCTTTTGATGAATGCTGTTCCAGCGAGGATAGCAGGCGTTAAGGAGATTTTTGTTGCAACCCCTTCAAAACCGGATTCTCTAAACCCTGCAATTCTCTATTCCTGCATAATCTCGGGGGTTGATGGAATTTTTCTTATGGGCGGTGCCCATGCAATAGCGAGTTTCACCTTTGGAACAGAAACAGTTCCACAGGTTGACAAAATTACCGGACCAGGAAACATATATGTTGCTTTAGCGAAAAGGGAGGCTTCAAGATATGTTGGCATAGATATGTTTGCAGGTCCATCTGAGATTTTAGTCCTTACGGATGGCTCAGTTTCTCCAGAGTTTGTGGCTATTGACCTTCTTTCTCAGGCTGAACACGATGAAAATGCAGTTCCTGTGCTGGTTACCACATCAAAAGAATTTGCTCAGGAAGTTTTGGGACATCTTGAAGAGCTCCTTAAGAATTCTCCGAGAAAGAAAATAGCAGAGAGAGCAATCCGTGAAAAAGGAACCTGTTATATTGTCAGTAACCTTGACGATGGAATTGAGATTCTCAACAGGTTTGCTCCCGAGCATCTTTCCCTTGCTTTAAAAAATCCACAGAGGGTTCTTGAAAGATGTAGAAACGCAGGAACGGTATTTGTTGGAGCCTATACGCCAGAGTCCATAGGGGATTACATTGCAGGACCTAATCATACCCTTCCAACAGGAGGTATGGCGAGATTTCAGAGCACCCTTTCAGCAATGGACTTTGTAAAGGGTATGAACATTGTTTCTTTTGATAAGAAATCCCTTAAAAATCTGGGAAGATATGCGCTCATTCTTGCTGAGTGTGAGGGGCTTTTTGCTCACGCTTCAGCAATAAAGGAGAGGATAAAATGAAGAGCATAACCGTGGAGAGAAAAACAAAAGAGGTTGAGGTTCAGGTAAAAATGAACCTTAGGGGAAATGGGAAATCAAAGATAGATATTCCTGTTCCGTTTCTGGTGCACATGCTTGAGCTTTTATCCTTCCATTCAAAAATTGATATTGAAATAAAGGCAAGAGGAGATACACATGTTGACCTCCATCATACGGTTGAAGATGTGGGAATTGCTCTCGGTGAAGCATTTTCAAAAGCCATTGCTAAAGAAGAAGGAATAGCAAGATTTGGAGATGCAACAGTTCCAATGGATGAAAGCCT
>JBBIVP010000040.1:0-7654 GCA_037439705.1 bacterium | reverse complement strand
AATGTAGATAAAAAGGGCAGGATTGGAAGTTTTGATATGGAACTTGTTGAAACATTTCTTCAGGGATTTGTAATGAAGGCAGGTATTACGCTCCATGTCAATCTTCACTACGGAAGGAACAAACACCACATAGTTGAGGGTATTTTCAAAGCCCTTGCAGTTGCTTTGAGGAGGGCTGTTTTACCATTGAGGAAAGGTGTTTCTTCTACAAAGGGTGTGCTTTGAAGGTAGGAATTATTGACTACGGAATGGGAAACCTGAGAAGCGTTCTTACAGGATTGAGGAGGGTATCAGTTGATGCTTCTATTATCTCATCTCCTGATGAGGTGAAAAATTACGATAAAATTATTCTTCCAGGAGTTGGCGCATTCGGGGATGCCATGAATAACCTCAAAAAATACGGATTTGATGATGCATTGAGTGATTTTGTGAAGAAAGGAAGACCATTTCTCGGTATATGTCTTGGCTTTCAACTCCTTTTTGAGGAAAGTGAGGAATCAGCAGGAATAAAAGGCTTAAGTTTCTTTAAAGGAAGGGTAAGGAAATTTCCTGAACTCCCTGACATAAGGATTCCGCATGTGGGCTGGAATACGGTGAATTTAAAGAAAGAATCTGTTCTTTTTGATGGTATAGAAAATCCTTCTTATTTTTATTTTGTCCATTCCTATTATGTCGCTCCGGAAAATGAAGAAATTGTTCTTGGTGAAACTGATTATTTCATAAAATTTGTTTCCACTGTTGAGTATGAAAACATAGCGGGCACCCAGTTTCATCCCGAAAAGAGTCAGGTGGAAGGGCTGAAATTTCTTCACAATTTTTCATTCAAATTTAAGTAGCTGGATTTTTTTGAAAAGTTAAGATATGTGCGAGATTAAGGGGGAGAGGGAGTGATAAAACAGATCCCTTTGTTCAAAAAGCCCCTTAAATTATCTCATTCAAACCCATAAAATGTCGCATAAGTATATAAACTTGTACATGGATTTGAAAAAAAACCTATTATTTTGTAATATCTTTTTTGAAGCGCCTGTAGCTCAACAGGATAGAGCTGCGGCCTTCTAAGCCGCGGGCTGGGGGTTCGAGTCCCTCCAGGCGCGTATCATTATTTTATGCCCTCAAAAGTTCTGTCATTGAGGAAAATGCTGGATATAAGAAAGAGGTTGAGGGAGGAAGGAAAAAAGGTAGTTTTTACAAACGGTTGTTTTGATATCATCCATAAAGGGCACATTCACCTTTTGAAAAGGGCAAAGAAACTCGGTGATGTTCTGATAGTTGGTCTGAATTCGGATTCTTCAATAAGAAGGATAAAAGGAAAAGGAAGACCCATTTTTTCAGAAAAGGACAGGGCTTTCGTTCTTTCTTCCGTAGATGCTGTTGACTACATAGTGATATTTGATGAGGATACTCCACTTAAACTCATAAAAGCCATTGAACCGGATGTTCTTGTTAAGGGTTCAGACTGGAAGAAGAACTCAATTGTTGGAAGGGAGATTGTGGAAAGTCTTGGAGGGCGTGTTGTCAGGATCCCTGTTCTTAAGGGATTTTCAACTACATCAATTATAAAAAAATTAAGAAAATATGAAAAAACTCCTTGAAGGCAAATTTGCAATAATTACAGGTGGTTCAAAGGGACTGGGAAGGGAAATTGCACTCTCTTTTGCGCGGGAAGGGGCTTTTGTTGGACTTTTTTCAAGGAGTGAAGATGCTCTTAATGCCTTAAAAAGAGAAATTGAAGAAATTGGCGGAAGGGTTATGGTGCTTAAAGGTGATGCTTCTATTTATGAAGATGTGAGTAAGGCAATCCAAAAATTTGTGGATGAAACAGGCAGAATAGATATACTTGTTAACAATGCGGGAATAGGGGAGGTGCGCTCGCTCCTTGATATGGAGGAAAAGGACTGGGACAGAACAATAGATACTAATCTGAAAAGCGTATACATTTTTTCAAAGGAAGTTGGGAAGTATATGCTGAGGAATCGTTCCGGAAAAATTATAAATATAGCATCCATAAATGGAATAAAGGGTGAGGCAAATCTTACCGCTTATTGTGCATCAAAAGCAGGTGTAATCGGTTTTACAAAAGCGCTCGCCCTTGAATGGGCACCCTACGGAATTCTTGTGAATGCAGTTGCTCCCGGTTATTTTTCATCGGAAATGACGAAAAAAGCCCTTGAGGACGAAAAGATGAGGGAGAGGCTCATAAGGAGAATTCCACTGAGGAGATTTGCTTCTCCTGAAGAAGTAGTTGGAATAGTGATTTATCTGGCTTCGGATATGAGTTCATTTGTTACAGGTTCTGTGTTTGTAATAGACGGAGGGGAGACTGCAAGGTGAATTATTTTGGAATTTTTGCATTTTTGACAGGCTTGATTCTGCTTTACGCAATTTTATTTCCGAAATCAAAACTCTTTTTTCTTCCACCCGTTATTTTTTCCTTTCAGATTCTTGAAGAAGACCTTTATTTTTTGCCCCTTTTATCAGTAAGTGCGTTCATAATTTACAGGTATTTTAAAAGAGAAGAGGGGTTGAGTTTTTTCAATCTCTTTTTTGCCCTCCTTCCTGCCATTTTTTTTCTTTTAAATTCTTCAGAAGGTTATATTCCCATTTTTCCGTTTCCATCATCATTAAAAGAAATTTCTGCTCCTTTTCCAGTTTTTTTGTCAATCCTTATTGTGCTCCTGCGAGGAAATTTTTTTTTAAAATTTTTATCCCTCTGTCTTTTTCTCACATTTATCCTTCCATCCTTAAAAATTCCTTTCAACCTTCTCTTATTCCTTATTACAATGAGCGGTATTAAGTTTCTTGAAGAAGAGATAATTAAGGGTGAAGGGCAATTTTTCTCAAACCTGATGCGCTGGATGTGGAGGGCAATAAAGACAATTTTTTTTATATTCCTTTTCTCTTTGATTTTTGCTCCATCAGAACATATTACCCTGGACCTTATTTATGTCCTTTTATCACTTCTCTTTTTTGAGATAGGTTTTCTTCTTAAATCAGCAACAATACTTGTAAGGCACAAAGTTTATTTTTCTGTAATAGGTTTTTTTCTTTCAACAATAACCTATTTTTCTTTTGTGTAGTTCTCCTCAACCCTTTTTTTCACTGCTTCCACCATAACGCTCCCAGTTGATACAGGAATTGTAACTTCAAGATGGGGTTCCTGTTTAAGAAAGAATCTCATCAATCTGCCCATTGATTGAAGGTGTGAATAAATTGTATAAAAAGCAGCAGTTTTGTTTTTGTCAATTGGTATTAACTCCCATCTTCCCATAGCCTCTTCAATATCATTTTTTTCGTCCTTCTTTAGAGTCCACCACACATCTGTTGGAGGATAGAGTCTCGTGTGAAGAGTATAGCGAGCCTTTAGTTTTATTACGGTAAATTTAAAAGAAAGAGAGTATGTTACTCCAATCTCATTTTCTCCAAGTTTTTTAATTTTTACATCCTCAACCTGTGGAACAAATTCAGGATATTTTTCATAATCTGTTATCACCTTCCATACCTTTTCAACAGGAGCGTTTACCAGGGTTCCTGCTGATACAAAGATGGGAAGTTCTGGAGAAGGCTTTTTGTGGACAATTATCAGATTGCCCCTCTCAAGCATCTTTGATACATTTTCATCAAAAATTTCTCTTACCTTTGGGATTTTAAAGTCCGGATGGATATCTTCCGCTCGTGCAATTTGAAATATAAAAGTTATCAGAACCACCCCTTTTAAGGTAATTTTCAATCAAACCTCCTTTTTATTTATCATAACTTATAATCGCTCATCTTTCAAGACATTTCAGCATTTGATTTTAAAAAATTTTTTTGTAAGATTTTCAATGTGGGTAAGAGAATACTAATAGTTGATGATACCTCTTATATAAGGAAGGCTTTACGAGAAATAATAGAAGATAATGGACATACAGTAGTGGGTGAAGCCAAGAATGGGATTGAAGCAATTGAATTGACTGAGAAACTTCTTCCTGAACTGATTATAATGGATATTGTTATGCCAGGGAAAAACGGAATTGAGGCTATGATAGATATAAAAAAAAGATTTCCACACATAAAAATTGTGCTCATGAGCGCTCTTGGACAGGAAAAACTCATAATGGATGCTATAAATGCAGGAGCACAGAAGTTTATAATAAAGCCGTTTAAAAAAGAAAACATAATATCCCTTTTAGAGAAAATCTAAAATTTTTCGTTAATTGACAGGTTTTCCCTCTTTTTTACAGCCCTTCATCAAGAGGAGGATTGTGCAGGGCTTGAGAAGGTGGTTTTTCAGTTAGGGTTTTAATTTTTCTTCCATCAACTCTTACCCTTCCTTCTGCAATGAGTTTGATAGCCATCTGATATATCCTGTGCTCCTCCTTTAAAATTCTTTCTCTTAAAGATTCTTCAGTATCATCATCATATACAGGAACAACTGCCTGAATTATTATTGGACCTGTATCAACCCCTTCATCAACAAAATGGACTGTGCAACCGCTGAATTTTACTCCATAATCAAGAGCCTGTTTTTGAGCATTTACTCCGGGAAAAGATGGAAGAATGGCTGGATGTATATTTATTACCCTTTGAGGAAAAGTCCTCAGGAAAAACGGGGTTAGAACCCTCATGAATCCTGCAAGGCATACAAGTTCTACTTCGTGCTCATTGAGGATTTTTATTACCTCCCTTTCAAAATCCTCTCTCTTTTCGTAATTTCTGTGGTCCACCACATAGTTCGGTATTCCGTGCCTTTTAGCCCTTTTAAGAGCAAAAACACCTGGTTTGTTGCTCACAACAACCCTGACCTCAGCCGGAATTTTTCCAGTTTCACAGGCATCTATTATTGCCTGAAGATTTGTTCCACTTCCAGAAACCAGAACTCCAAGTTTTAACTTTTTTTCAGACAATTTTTACACCTCCTTTCCCTTTTTTAATTTCTCCTATGATTACTGCTTTTTCTCCTTCATTTTCAAAATCAATAACGATGTTCTCAGCCTCCTTTCTGTCAGAAACCATTATAAATCCAATTCCCATGTTGAACGTCCTGAACATTTCAGAATCTTCAATTTTTCCTGCTTCCTGTATAATTTTGAAAATTTCAGGCACTTCCCAGGATGTTTTTTTGAGCTCTGCAAAAAGCCCTTCCGGAATAACCCTTGAAAGGTTTCCGGGTATTCCTCCACCCGTAATGTGCGCCATTGCCCTGATTTTTCTTCCCTTTTTTAATGCTTTGAGAACTGGCTTTACATATATTTTTGTTGGAATGAGCAGTTCTTCTCCGAGTTTTCTTTTGAGGCATTTCAATTTTTCATCTAAATTATATTTTTTGAGCAGGACCTTTCTTGCGAGGGAATAGCCGTTTGAGTGAATACCGGATGAAGAGAGTCCTATAACGATGTCTCCTTCCTTTACATTTTTTCCTGTGATTATTTTCTCCCTTTCCACAACACCTATGGCGAAACCCACAAGTTCATACCTTCCAACCGGATACATATCCGGCATCTCTGCAGTTTCGCCTCCAGCAAGAGCACATCCAGCCATTTCACAACCCTTCACTATTCCTTTCATGATTTCAACTGCTTTCTTCTCCTCAAGTTGGGCTGTACCGATGTAATCAAGGAAGCAAATCGGTTCTGCACCGACGGTGAGTATGTCGTTTACATTCATCGCTACCAGGTCTATTCCTACACCTGAAAAATCGTTCATCATTTCAGCAAGGAGAAGCTTTGTTCCCACTCCATCTGTAGAAAACACAATGAGCGGGGATTTGAGATTTTTTGGAATACTCATTGCGGCGGAAAATCCACCTATCCCGAGAAGCAGTTCTTTTCTGAAAGTTCTTTTTGAAATTTTTTTGATTTCCTTAACAAATCTGTCCGCCTTTTCAATGTCCACTCCTGCTTTTTTGTAGGTCATCTTCATTATATACCAAACTATCAAAAGGCAGAGGTTCTTTCAATTGAATTTAGTTTCTGATTGGTTAAAAATTTATTAAATAATTGTGAAGCCAGAGATATACATAATTACAGGCACATCGGGTTCAGGAAAGACTTCCTTTGTTCACATCCTTGAAGACAATGGATTTTACTGCGTTGATAATATTCCTGTTCCCCTAATTCCAAAGTTTATTGAACTTATACTTAATTCATCCGAACCAATTGAAAAAATTGCTTTTGTTCTGGACATAAGAGAAAGGAGATTTCCTCAGGATTTTCTTCCCCTTTTCAAAGAGCTTAAGGAGAAGGGCTTTCCACTAAAACTTTTCTTTCTTGATGCCACCGATTCTGTTCTTATAAGAAGGTTTAAAGAGACAAGAAGAAAGCATCCCTTAGATGCATCAACGCTTGAAGAAGCAATCAGAAAGGAACGGGAAGTTCTTTTGTCTGTCAGAGATATAGCAGATGAAATAATAGATACATCAGAAATGACGCCTGCGAAATTGAGAGAAAGGATTACTGAAATTCTGAAAGAAAGGGCTCATCTGTTCACCCTTCGGTTTTTTTCATTTGGATTTAAGTATGGAATTCCGCAGGATATAGACTTGATGTTTGATGCGAGGGTGCTTCCAAATCCCTTTTTTATTCCCGAAATGAAAGAAAAGAGTGGTCTTGATGAAGATGTTAAAAAATTTCTTGCGGAGAAATCCGAAACAAAAGAGATTTTAGGAAGCATTGAAGGTTTTATTGAAGTCATGATTTCTCATTACATGAAGGAAGGTAGAAGAAATCTCAGCGTTGGAATTGGTTGCACAGGAGGAAGACACAGGTCAGTTTTTGTAGTTGAAAAACTTGCTGAAATTTTCAAAAACAGAGGGTATGCTGTAAAGGTCCTTCACAGGGATATAGAAAAGGGATAAAATCCGGATACTTTTTGTAGAAACGCATACACATCGTGACGAGGATGGAAAGAGGTTGAAGATTGGAGTTAAAAGGGTGACGGTTGGATGAGAAGGTTCTATTTTGGTGATAAAAGTTTTGAGGATAGAAAGATTTGAAGGTTTTCAAAAAGTCAAAATTCAAGACCTGCCCCCCACTCGCATTTTCAGCCAATTTTTCTGATATGATAAATTCCAGTGGCTGAGGCTACTGTTTTTCCTTCCTGATTTTTTATCTCAAGCGGAATAGTCCAGTCATATTTTCCTTTTTCGTCAACCATATTTAAAACCCTTTTCATCTCTTCATCAGTTACTTTAAGGGTGCAGGTTATTTCTTCTGTTACCGGTTTTAAGAAATTTATGCTGAAGCCTTTTAAAATAATTATGTATTTGAGTGGGTCTGCTTTAAGGGCGAATATCGCTCCTCCACATGCTTCTGCTACTGTGAAAATACAGGCAGCGTAGTATGTTCCTATGTGATTTTTTAAGAACTCAGCTGGAGGTAGAGAAAGGGTTACACTATCTTTATCCACATTTTTTAACCGAAGACCTATGTGCTTGAAAAAAGGAACTGCCTCCTCCACTATTTCCCTGAGGGTTTTTTCATCCACTCCCATGTTTATAATTTTATTATGCCAAATTTTATCTTCAAATAGAAATGATAAACAGGGTTGAGTTTTGGTTTTGATTATTATTTCTGACCAGTGCATTTTTCCCTTTGCATTTTGAATTTTGCAATGTTCAGGTAAAGCGCCCAGGGGGATTTGGAAGCTAGAAGTTGATGAGGTTTTGAAAGTGGTTGAG
>JBBIVP010000039.1:0-13060 GCA_037439705.1 bacterium | reverse complement strand
AAGGTATAATTTGCGGTTATTTTAAGACAGGTGAATATAAACCTGTTAAAAAAGGTACAATACTGCCTTACTTAGGCGAGGTACGGGAAGAAAGATATTTAATTCTAATTAATGAACTAAAATGGGAAAAAGACTCGTGGAGTAAATTTCTTCAAGAGGTGGGTCTTTTATGAAAAACTTTTATGAGTTTAAAAACTAATGGAGGTACTAAAATGGCTAACATAAAACCTGTAGATATTGAATGCCCTACTTGTAAGAGTTCCGAATATATCTCTTTTGATGAAGATTATGACAACGAATGGATTACATTACTCTGTGAGTGCCTAAAATGTGACACTAAATTTCAAATAAACTACCGAGCAGTAGAGATAGGTAAAATAAGAAATGAAATTAAATTGTAATTATCAACATAGTCAGGCAGGAAGGGGGAGTTTTGTTGCCAAACTGTTAGAGGAGTTAGGAACAAAAGATAACCTTTTTTGAGGATAATCTCGTCAGGACAATGAGGAAAGTTTTTATAAGAAATTCATTTTTGAAAAACCCCCCTGTTACTTTTCAACCCAAAACTTTAAATAAAACATTTTTTTGATAGAATAGAACGAAATGAGATTGAAGAAGGCTATAAGGGATTATCTTTCCTACCTTCAGATTGAAAAAGGAGCATCGCAAAACACTATCTCTTCCTACACAAATGACTTTTCTATCTTTGAAAAATTTTTGAACGAAAAGTTCAACGGAGAACTTGAAAATTTGGAAAAGATGCACATAAGGGCGTTCGTCGCAGAACTTTATAAAATGAACTACTCTCCATCTTCAATAATGAGGATTTTTTCTGCGGTTAGAGGACTTTTTAAATATCTCCTGAGGGAGGAGTTGATAAAAAAAGACCCTGTAAAAGGAATAGTCCTTCCAAAGGTCAAAAAAAGTCTTCCAAAACCGCTTACACTTGAAGAGGTGGAAAGACTGCTTTCTTCCACAAATACTTCAACCCTACTTGGATTGAGGGATTCTGCAATGCTTGAGTTGATGTATGCAAGCGGATTGAGGGTAAGCGAGCTTTTATCTTTAAGCGCTGAGGATGTGAACCTTACCTACGGATATGTGCGAGTCAAAGGAAAAGGGAAAAAAGAAAGGCTGGTTCCAATGGGGGAGGTGGCAATGGAGAGAGTGAAAGAATACATAGAAAGTTGTCGGGGGAAACTTCTCGGCAAAAAGAAAGAAAGCGAGTATCTTTTTTTGAATAGAAGGGGTGAAAGGATGACAAGGCAGAGGTTCTGGGGAATTATAAAGGAATATGCAAAAAAATGCGGAATCCCGTTAGAAAAAATAAGTCCACATGTGATAAGGCATTCCTTTGCAACACATCTCCTTGAGAGGGGAGCGGATATAGTTTCCGTTCAGAACCTCCTCGGACACTCTTCGCTCACAACAACCCAGATATACACCCTTGTTAATAGAGAGAGATTAAAAAAGATATATGAAGAGCACCATCCGCGAGCAAAATGAAATTTTAAGTTTTTCTCCTGATGAAAGGATTGCCTCTGCGGTTAACAAAATGGCAAAATTTAAAAGTAAAATTGCAATTATAAAGGGTTCTTCAGAAAGGTTCATTCTGAAAAAATACCTTGAAGAGGCGTTGAAGATGGGACTCGGTTCAAATCCTGTATGGGAATTTACATTCAGCAGAACCTCCTACACGAAAAAAGAAAAAAGGGAGAGAGAAATTTTAAAGAAGTTGAACGAGTTTTTTCCAGATTTTAAAAAGCTTAATAAATTTTTTATGGAATCAAAAGAAAGGGTTTTCCTTGTTGGAGGAAGTTTAAGAGACCTTATTCTTTCCATCCCGCCGAAAGAAATTGATATAATGGTTGAAGGTGATGTTTTGAAATTTGCCAAAGAACTGGCAAAAAAAACCGGTAGCAACATAAAAAATACCCATCCCCACTTCGGGACAGCCACGCTTGATTTTCAGGGTATAAGAATAGACCTCGCGAAAGCGAGAAGAGATTTATATACCTCTCCAGGTGCAGATCCCGTAATAAAATGGGTAAAAGCAGAAGAGGACCCGTTCAGAAGAGATTTTACGGTGAATGCATTGATTTTTGATTTGAAAGAAAACCTTTTGATTGATGTAACCGGTGGACTTGAAGATATTGAAAGAAAAATTATCACGCCGATTACCCCCATATCATTTTATGTAGACCCAACAAGGCTTCAAAGAGGGATAAGGCTTTCAATAAGGCTTTGTTTTGAAATCTCAGAGGATTTTTTGCTTCAGATGGAAGGTGTGAAGAAAAATCTTCTTTTGGAGAAACTGCCTCAGGAAAGGCTTCTTGCAGAAAACAAACTCATCCTTGAAGAGGAAAAGAGCACACTTATTATCAAGGAATGCATAAAACTCGGTATATTTCCCCACCTCTTCCCATACCTTCCACCACCTTCACCAAGGGCAATGGAAGGTATGGATAGGGCATATTCCTACCGAGGAGTCGTGGAAAAACTCTGGTATCTAAGGCTTTTGATATGGTTAAGATATGTACCTCTTGAGAAAAAGGAGAAATTTGTAAAGAGGTTTTTCTCAGGAAAAAAATTTTCCTCATCCTTACTCCATCCTGAAACATTGAAAACCACCAGTCCACTCTCTTCAGAGGAGGAGATATTCCTTGAAAAGTTTCAGTAAAATTCTGATTCCTCTGTTTTTTTTTATTTATATCCCCCTTTATGCTCAGGAGATGGAGGTTTTTGGAAAGGAGGTTGAAGTAAAGGGAATTCTTTATTCAAGGATAAACCTTGACTACAAAAAGGACAACTTCATGGAGGACTTCGTTGAGTGGAGAAACAAGTTTTTCCTTGAACTCAAACTTCCATTTAAAAATGGAGAGATGATTTTTTCGGGCAGGTCTTTCTACAACCTTCTCTGGAACGAAAAAGAGGAGGATTCAGATTTTTTCTTTGATGTTTATGAGGCTTACATAAAGTTTTCAAAAGGGGAGTTTGATTTCTCAGTAGGAAAGCAGTTTCTGAGCTGGGGAAAATCTGATGTAAGCGTTCTAAACATAGCAACACCATTTGATTACAGAGAGTTCATGTTCATGGAAGAAGAATTTTTCAACAAGCCAATCCTTCTTGGAAAGGTTTCATGGATGAAGGAAAACTGGACGCTTGAAGGAGTTTTTATACCCTTTTATGAACCGCCTGATTTCAACATAATAAAGGATGACTGGTCAATATTCATTCCGGAACTTCTTACACAAACAGGAGATTATGAAAGTATAAAGGCAATAGAAAAGCAGATAACCCCAGTATATTTTGATTATCCCGACAAAGACATAAGGAATGGAGAAATTGGAGTTCATTTCGCTTCCTCAATCAGTATGCTTGATTATTCTTTCGTCCTCTTTTACGGATGGACTGACATTCCAGCCTTTTACTTTCATGAGGATTTTCTAAGATCCCTTGAAATGACAAAAGGAACTCCTGAGGAGAAACTTGCCTCAATTACACCTGCTGAAATCATAGCCTATTCCACACCGGATGGAGATGAAAAAACAAAAGACCACTTTATAACTGCCTCCCCTGTTCGCTCACTCACAACAGGGGCTTCTTTTTCAACAGCCTGGAAGGGAATAGGATTCATGGGCGACATCGGAATTTCCTATCCTTCCATTTTTTATGACGAGAATTTCAGGGTTCGTGAAAAAGTCCTCCTTTCCATATCATCAAACATTGATTACATATTTCCGAAGGACATTTACGGCAACCTTTTATTCAGCGGGTATTTTATTCCTGATTATTCAGAAAAACTTTTTATAGTCCGGCAGTTTAATCCTGTTCTCGGTCTCTATTTAAGAAAAAGCATCCTTGAAGATAAACTTACAATGGAGGGAAGATTTGTTCTTGATGCAAATTATATGAGCTGGGCAGTTGATGTCAGAACCTCTTATTCATTAAACGACAATTTTAAAATCATTTTAGGAACCCACATACTTGATGGAAGAAGGGCGAGCCCCTTCGGATTTTTCAGGGAAAACGATGAGGGATTTTTTGGAATAAAATGGACATTTTAAATTTTTCAAATTTGCCCTAATTTTTTTCGTGGTGAGCTCTTCAAAAAAATTCTGTTGACATCGTGAAACTAAAAAGCCCTCCACTCTTTTTCAGAGCCTTAGTTATTTTCTCTTCACTGTTCAGTCTTTCCTTATCACGCACATTTTTATCTCTGACATTTCCAGCATTGCATATTTTATCCCCTCCCTTCCCATTCCAGAAGCCTTTATTCCTCCGTATGGAAAGTTGTCGGTTCTGAATGTTGGGTAGTCATTTATTATTACTCCTCCGTAATCAAGTTCTTCATAGGCTGAAAGGGCGAGGTTTATATCCTTTGTAAAAATTCCAGCCTGAAGCCCGTACTTCGTATCATTTGCTTTTTCTATTGCTGAACGAATGTCATTATAAGGAAAAATGCATATAACGGGACCAAATATCTCCTCACGAACCACCTCTTCGCCTTCAGGAGGATTCTCAAGAATAACAGGATAAATGAGATTTCCTTCCCTTCTCTTCGCGGTAAGTAACCTTGCTCCATTTTTAACAGCCTTCTCAATCCAGTTTTCAATTCTTTCCGCTGATTCGGCGTTTATAACCGGACCAACCACCACATCTTTTTCAAAAGGGTTTCCGACCTTTAAATCACCTGTGGCGGAAATCAATTCTTCTTTAAACTTTTCGTAGATTTCATTATGAACATAAACCCTCTGAACGGATATGCATATCTGTCCAGCATACATGAACCCACCAAGAACAATCCTTCTTGCAGACCATTTTATATCCGCATCCTTATGGACTATTGCAGGAGCGTTTCCGCCGAGTTCAAGAAGAACCTTCTTCCTACCGGCAATCCCTTCAAGGTACCATCCAACTTTGGCACTTCCAGTAAACGAAAGGATTTCAAATTCTTCCATTTTTACCATTTTTTCTGCCAATTCATTTGTGCAGTATATGAGACTTGCAAATTCAGATGGGAGTCCGCTTTCATATGCTATTTTCAAAAGATTGTAGGCGCAAACAGGGGTTTGAGGTGCGGGTTTTACCACAAACGGAGCACCAATGGCTATTGCAGGGGCTATCTTATGAGCGAGCAGGTTTAATGGAAAATTAAATGGAGTAATTGCAAGAACAGGACCTCTTGGAAAATATCTGAAAAACCCGAAATAATTTCCGGTCCAGTCTGTCACATCAATTGGAATGACCTCTCCACCGTAGTTAAGAATCTCTCCGCCTGCCATCTCAAAGGTCTGAGCACACCTCTCAACCTCCATTTTTGCAAGTGTAAGAGGTTTTCCCGCTTCCCTCACAACCCATTTTACAAGTTCCTCGGCCCTTTCCCTTATTTTCTTTGAAATCTGAAAAAGAATTTTTCTTCTTTCCGATGAACTCAGTTTAAATTTTTTAAACGCTCTCAGAACTCCCTCAGATGCTTCTTCAATATCTTTTTCATCTGCAAGTGAAAATTCAGCGATTATTTCCCCGGTATAAGGGTCCCTTATTTCTCTGAAATCAGATTTGTACCTTTCTTCTCCGTTAACTATTATTGGGTATCTCTTCATTTCAGGTTTAAAATTTTATGAATTTGGGGAAGAATTCTCAAGTGAAATGGATAAAGTTCCTGCCTTATTATTTTCAAGCCCTTTTTGATGAGGGATGGAGAGGTTGGTTGAAGATAAATGTTCCAGTAAATTCCCGAAGAAGAAAATAAATCAAGCGCTCTTTTTACCTCCTCTGAAGATGTTTTTTTTGTAAAAACAATTTTTATGTATCCCTTTGCTCCCATGGTTTTCAGTTTTTTCAAAAATGCCTCATGAACTGAATAATCGATTTCTTTACCCACAAAAGACGGAAGTTTTATGTCAACGGAAAAAAAATTAACGAGTGTTACAAGTTCTTCCTTTATCTCTGTATGCATTCCATTTGTTTCAAGAAGTATTTCAAAATTTTTTAACCCCTTAATAAGGTCTTCAAAAAATTCCACCTGTTCCAAGGGTTCACCGCCAGTAATTGAGATACTTTTCGGAATCTCTCCCTTTTCTCTTTTAGAATTTAAAAAATTTGCCATCTCAAATGGGTCAACTGGATTTTTGAATCTTTTTTTCCCATCTGGAAAATGAATGAGAAAATCTTCTTTTCTTCTCCATGCATATTTTGTGTCGCAATAGGAACATCTCATTGAGCATCCAGCAAATCTCAAAAAGAACTGTGGTTTTCCTGCAAATTCACCCTCCCCCTGAATTGATACGAATCCCTCGCTTATATACCCTTTCATCTTGAGGAGCGGGTTTTGAAAAGCGCATTAAGGGAGTTTTCAAATTCTGAACTTATTCGGTCAAGGGCTTCAACTGCGAAAACCCCGGGTTCTATTCCCAGTTCTGGAAGTGTAATCACAGGAACAGGTGCTCCGGTTCCATCTATGTTTAACCCTATGTGGATGAGCGATGAAGAAATGGATGGAATTGCCACCGAGATGTTTAGTTTCTTTTCATCAAGGTACAGGTCGTTTCCCCTTCTTAAAAAGTGTTTTTTCGTCTTCATTTCAAGCAATTCCTTTAAGTTAACGACAAAAAGTTTCTGAAGGAGAACGCAGGATTTTTGGGGAAAGGAAAATATCTCGGAAATAAAATGGAGCATCTTTTGAGCCCTTATAAGTTTTTCTCCTTTAAGGTCCTCAAGGTCTGCCATGTATTCAGGTTTCACATCACAGCCTCCCACAAAAGCCACGCACGCATCCCCCAAAACCCCAAATTTTCTGTATATCCATCTTTCAGAAAGCTGGCTTCCATCATAGAATATATCTTCTTTTGTAAAAACCGTCTTCATCTTTCAAACATTTCCGTAAATTTATCAAAAACACCGAGATTTTTCATAGCCCTTTTTAACCTGAAACAGGATTCACATATTCCACAATGCTTCTTCCCGACTTTATAACAAACCCATATATAGGAAAGGTCAATTTTTTCTTCAATGGCAGTTTTTAGAATCTCCTCCTTTGTTTTATCAATAAGAGGAGCCCACAGCTTTGGTCTGGCGAGGGTTGAAAATGTCCAGAGCTCGTTCATTTTTTGGACAAAACTTTCTGAGTTGTCAGGAAAACTCATTCCCTCTTCCCTGTTTAAACCCATGATAACCCATCTCAGGTTCATTGCATCACAAAAGCAAGCAGCTACATTTGCAAACAATCCGTTTCTATTTGGAATCCAGACAGCCCTTGCAGTTTCCTCCGATGGATTTTCAATTGAAGGAATTTTTCCTGATATGAGTCCACTTTTCTTGCTTATTTTTTTAAGAAAGGGAAGCTTAATGACGATATGTTTAATTCCATACTTTTTGCATATCTTTCGGGATGCCAGAAGTTCTTTCTTTCCTGAAACCTGTCCATAGTCAAAGGTTAAAGCCAGTGAGCACCTTTTTTTCTTAACTGCAAGATGAAGTGCTAATGTTGAATCAAGACCTCCTGATATGAGGGCTATTCCGCTCACAGGTCACAGTATTCAGCACAACTCTCATCTGTCTCCCATACCTTTATGTGGAGGAATGAATCAGGAGGAAGTTCTTTTTTTACCTCTTCATAGATAAACTCTGCTATGTTTTCAGCAGTCGGGTTTTTTGCTTTAAACTGAGGAAGGTCATTGAGTAGCTTGTGGTCAAGCTCATTTAGAACCTTTGATAGTAACCCTTTCAACCTGTTAAAATCCATCACCATCCCAAGATCGTCAACCCCTTTTCCTTCAATTGTGCACTGAACGAGGTAATTGTGTCCGTGGAGGGCTTCACACTTTCCCTTATAACCCCTGAGAAAATGTGCAGATGAAAATCTGCCCTGCACAGTTATTCTGTATTTTTTCACTGTGTTATAGTCCTGCTCCACAAAAGGAAGTTTATGAACTCCTTTAACTTTGCGGGATTCACTATCTTAATATTCTTACCCTTTACTTCAATTAAACCCATTCTTTTGATTGTGGCAAGGACCATTTTAGCAGTTTCAAGGGAAACACCCGCTCTCGCTATAAATGAATTTGGCTCAAATCTGAACCAATCTCCACTCTTTCCCATTTTCTCCATCTCCTCTGCTATCTGAATGATGGCACTAAGGCTCTGTGTCCTTTCATCCTTTAGAAGTAGATTCTCCACCAATTTATTGGAGTTCTCTAACCTTTTTGCCATAATTGTGAGCATCTTTAAGGCTATGGCAGGTTCTTCCTTTATGAACTCTAAAAGCTGATCCTCTGTCAGTTCAATGAGTATACTGTCCTCTATTACTTCTATTGAAGCAGAACGGGGATGCTCTGTGAAAATTGCCATTTCTCCGAAGAAATCTCCTTTCTCAAGAACTGCAAGAACCCTCTCAACCCCTTTTATTATTCTGAAAACCTTAACCTTCCCCTGATGAATTATGAACATTTTATCCCCCTCTTCCCCTTCCTTGAAAAGGATTGTTCCCTTCTTATAAAACTTTCCAAACTTTTTGATTACATCTTCTTTGCTCCTTAAGAGTTCCATTTTTAAATTATATCGGTTTTTGAATTTGAATACAACTGCAAAAAACTGGTATAATTAAAAAATGAAAAAAGGGGTTTTTTTATTTCTGTTTCTTATCCTTTTTAGTGGATGCGGATGTGGAGAATCCAATGAAGAAAAGACCTGCTGCGGAAAGGTGGTATTCACCCTTTCGGTATCAGACGGAAAAGAAACAAGAATGAAGGATTGCGGAAGCGATGAAAAATTAAAGTTCTGTTTTCTTATTGAAAACATCCGATTCATCCCTTTTGATAAATTGTGCAAAACAAAAAATGTTGAAACTACCTACATAGCCAGCTACGGAGATGGGACAACTGAAGTGGTATCACCGAATAGAGAATTCTGCTACTACTTTCCGGAAGGAAATTTCCAGATTTCCGTGGCATCCTTTCCAGAAATAAAGGGCTGTGATGCTCCTGCACCGTTCACTTCTGTAGTTCAGATAGGTGTTGTGGAATGTCCCTATCC
Source organism: bacterium (assembly GCA_037439705.1). GTDB lineage: Bacteria > JBBIVP01 > JBBIVP01 > JBBIVP01 > JBBIVP01 > JBBIVP01. The sequence continues at coordinate 4,024 of JBBIVP010000039.1, read as the reverse complement.
TGTTGTTAAGTATTTGACTAACACCTGCTGTGTGGAATCCTGGTGCGAATTGAATGTGGGAGGAGGATGTGATTTCCACATAGAGGCGACGGACATTTACACTCAGCCACTAACATATTACTGGGTTGAAGAGAGAAACGGAGAAAAAATTTTTGAGGAGTATAGTTCCTATCATACAAGAAATTTTATGTTCTTAGAGACCGGCAAATACAGAATAGGAGGAAGTGTTTATAATGCCTGCGGATGTTCCAGAAATACCCCGGACAATATAATGGAGGTTTTCCCATATGTAGAATCCATGACATCCGCCATAACAGTAGAACTTGGCGTTTCAGATGTATATCCACAGAGAATAACCGATGATCTTTTCATATACCTTTCCACATCAGCGAGCAGATGGGTCCCAGCAATAGGAAAAGTTCCAAAAAGTCCTTCAATAATGATATATCAGGCACCTGTTACAGAGCCGTGGAAGATGGAACTCATTCATGTTTATCACGGAGACGAATCAAAAGGAGAACTTCAATTCTCTGATAACGGGTATCTTCACATGAACGGAGAGGGAGCCGGAGTATATGTCTTTGCTGCCACCAATACTTTTATTTTCAACCCCATTTCTTCCAGATGGAATGACATTAATTCAATTCCATTCACACCGTCTCAGATATATGTGGAAGGAATAACGGGCTTTTTAATTGAGGAAGGTGCAGCCTATTCTGTAAATCTATCAAATCCCATGGATATAAGAGAAACAGACAGGATTGTTGAGGTGACAGGGTGTGGAACTCCAAAATATGTATTTTCGCTTCTTCCATTTGCTTTCCTTTCCCCTGAAATGATAACAGATCCCAATTGCGGGATAGGGGTTTATAACTATGACCTTTTAAATTTTAGGTTTGGAGAATATCCGTACGAGAATCCACCACCTGAACTCCTTCTGGGAATTCCGAACTGTTCTTCCACCAATTATTGCATGGTTGCAGGAATGAGCGGAAGAAAAGAAGAGAGGGTTGAAAACGAATTTTTGGTTCCCGTTACCTATCCACCATCTTTAACAGCTGTATTGACCTTAAGCCTCTTTAGCACAGGCAGAAAAGAAGATGTAGAAATATTTTGCAACGGGACAACAACTTTTAAACTTGATGGCTCACATTATGACTTTTTTGACAGAAAGAGAGTAATCCTTAAAGACTGGTTCTACGAAAATTATCAATATCCATCCTGGACTTACTCAGCAACCTATACTGTGCCTGCAATTCTTTTCGCCGGTGTGAACAGAATGTTTAATTATGATTACGCAGGAGAGCTCAGGATGTGGGAAATAAAAAGGTATAACAGTTCCATCACATCAGAACTCTCATCCGGGATAACCCTTTTAAATGACATAGGCGCATTTACAAGTTTTTCAAAATTGAAGGTTTTAACCTGTGATGCTCCTGTTCCAGGGCTTGAACCATTTCAGTATCTTGAACTCTTAGATTTCTCAGACCCCTATTATCCTAAAAGCCTCACGAGTTTTGAGATAATGAGAAATTTTGGTTTCTCCGGATGTATAAGATTAAGAGGATATGAGGCTGAGAACACAAGAACCGGATTCGTCATAACAGGAGCAGAACTCGGGGTGGTTGATTTTTCAGATTTCCAAAATCCGGATATGAAAAAAATCCTTTTTTTCTCAGGAAAGTTGATTGACTTAATAGAATATCCGAAGGATTCAGAAATCTATCTCATCCTTTCAATTGAAAAAAGCGGAATTATGATATACGATGTGACGGATATAAATGACCCCTATTTCATCTCTTCATTTCAGGACGGAAAAAATTACGGAAAATTTGTCCTGAGCAACGACATTCTCTATGCACTGGCTGACGATGGAATTGAGATTATATCCCTTGAAAACATCAGTTATCCTGCCCCGCTCACCTTTTTCCGCCCTCCTGATTATATGAGCTGTATTATGAAGGAAGGAAATTATCTGTATGCAGCTGGAACAGGCAACCTGCGAAAAATAGATGTATCAAACCCTTCCAGTCCCCAAGAAATCGGAGTTCTATCCCTTGAAGACGCACAAGACTGCGCAATTGATAATGGATTGATTGTGATTCTTTCAGAATCCGGAAGACTTTACCTTTTCAGAGCAGAGCCATTTGAATCTCTTGGAGAGTTAACCCTTTCAGCTGTTGGAACCCTTCCAAAATCTATTTATCTCAAAAACGGAATCCTTTTCATAGGTTCGCGAGGATATTTAATAATCCACGATATCTCATCCCCCTCTTCTCCCGTGCTTCTATCCTCCACATTCATTGGTAGTGAATATTATCAGGTTTATGACATATTCCTCTTAAACCAGTATCTCTTCCTCGCAGTGGACGATGTATCAATATACGGAACGGATAAGGGATTCGGATATGTTTACGATGTTTCAGACCCAACCATTCCATTAAAATATGCCAAATTCAACGCATACGATGTTAACAAAATTTTCGTAAGGAAGGAAGGAGGAGTTTATTACATCTACCTCGGTTCGCCACCTCATAATGTAATTGAGATGTTCAGGGCATTTTTTTAATTGCAAGAAAGTTCCTTCTCTGATATTAAAAATTTAAACCTTTCTTGAAAGGGAAAAAATAAAAGGTATATTTATAGAGATGAAAATTGGAATAATAGGAAAATGGAAAAACCCAAAAGCTGTAGAAGAACTGAATCCGCTTCTTCAATTTTTAAAAAAAGAAGGATTTACAGTATTTGTTGAAAAAGAAGTTGATTTAAAAGAAGAGGTACTTCAACCTTCCTCTCCAATAGACATTCTCATCGTAATGGGAGGAGATGGAACCCTTTTGAGAGGAATAAGGTTTCTTCAGGGAAGGAATGTCCCGATAATGGGAATAAACCTCGGCGGATTAGGGTTTATGACATGGACAAATGTTGGAGAGGTAGAGGAAACAATCCTGGCATTTAAAAAGGGTGAACTGAAAGTTGAAAAGAGGATGATGCTCAGAGGAATGGTTTTGAGGAAGGAAAATGAAATTCTGGCGATGGATGTGCTAAACGATGTGGTTGTGAATAAAGGAGCACTTGCCAGGATTATTCAGATATATGTTGAAGTTAACAACAAATTTCTGTCAAGGTACAGGGCGGATGGTCTCATAGTTTCAACTCCCACAGGCTCCACCGCCTATTCCCTCGCTGCGGATGGTCCGGTTGTTCATCCTTCTGTTGAATGCATCATTCTGTCTCCTATCTGTCCCCATACCCTCACAAACAGACCGATAATAATCTCTCCGGATGCGGTAATCAAAATCCTTATAGAAAGGGGTGATGAGGTATACATCACCCTTGACGGACAGGTGGGATTTATTCTTGAAAAAGATGACATAGTTATTGTAGAAAGGTCTCCATATACAGCAAATTTGATTATGCCAAAAGGAAAGGATTACTTCTCAATTTTAAGAAAGAAACTGGGATGGGGAAGTGAATGATAGAGGAAATAAGGATAAAAAACTTCGGCATATTTTCTGAGATATTTCTTACATTTTCTGAAGGATTCAATGTAGTAACGGGCGAAACAGGCGCAGGAAAATCAATGCTCATTGGCTCCCTTCAATTTCTCCTGGGCGGGAGGGCATCCACTTCAATGATAAAAGAGGGTCAGAAATCCTGTGAGGTTGAAGCCCTTTTTCAGATCAAAAAAAAGGAGTTAAAAGGCTGGCTTGAAGAAAGAGGAATTACTCTTGATGACGACAGACTTCTGATAAAGAGAATTCTTGAATCAGATGGAAGGTCAAGGGTTTACATAGGAGGTTCCATTTCAACAGTTGGAACCTTAAAGGAAATAGGCGAGGAACTCGTAGAGATAACCGGACAGGGAGGAGCTGTTGAACTTTTAAAACCACAAAAACATGCTGAGTACCTTGATGCCTTCTGTGATGCAATCTCCCTTCACAAAGAGTTGAAAGGGATTGTAAGGGAAATAAGGGAACTGAAAAAAAGATATCAGGAAATAAGTTCCCTTCAAAAGGAAAGA
>JBBIVP010000038.1:7531-13207 GCA_037439705.1 bacterium | reverse complement strand
CAAACCATTTCCAAGGGGAACAAACCTTTCAACTATCAATCCATCAGCATTATTTCTTGCGAAGTCAAATACATCCTCAATCTCTTTGTAGTTATAACTGGCCACTGTGAACATAATTATCCTTTTAATTCCAGAAATTTTTTCTAAGTTCTTTTTGACCGCATTTAGAGCCTCTTTTCCCCTTATGAAGTCGTTGGATTTTATTCCTTCAATGGAAATTTTTAATTCTTTCAACTTTTGAGATTTTTTTAAGGTTCCAATTTTTTCTTCATCAAGAAATATCCCGTTTGTTATGATGTTAAATCCTTCAACTCCGTCAAATTTTTCAATGAGTTCAAGAATTCCAAAAAAATCCTTTTTTAGAAAAGGCTCACCGCCTGTTATGTTTATGAAAATTTTTCCAAACTGATTTTTTAAATTTTCTAAAATTGTTTTTATTTTATCAGATGGAAGGTCGTGCTCTGAAGAAAAGTCTTCCTGGTAACAGTGTGAACATCTGAAATTGCATAAGTTTGTTATGTGCCATTGAAAAGATTGTGCTTCCTTCACAGGTTTTTCCCCAGAAGATAAAGTGAAAGGACGGTGAGAAAGATGAAAATGCTCGGGAAAATAACAAGATGAGGAGCGAAGAATAAAAGGTTCCAGCCTTCGTTTACAAGTATTCCCCAGCTTGCAGATGGGGGAGCAAGTCCAAGTCCGAGAAAGGAAAGCACGGATTCTGATAGAATCGCTCCCGGGATTCTCATAACAAATAGAGTGATTAAAAGGTTCTTCAGGTTTGGTAGAATGTAAAAAAAGATTATCCGCCAGTGAGTTGCTCCGAGCGCTATCCCTGCTTCCACCATTTCAAGATTTTTTAACCTTATAACTTCTCCTCTGACTATTCTTGCCACCACCACCCATGTGGTGAGGCTTAAGGACAGGATAATTCCCGATGGTTTTCTTCCGAGTAGCACAGTAAGAATAATTATTGTGAGAAGGTCAGGAAACGAATATATTCCGTCAAGAATTCTCATGATGAGCGTATCAAAAATTCCTCCTTTATATCCCGAAAGAATTCCTATTGCTGTACCAATTAATAGGCTCAAACAGGCTGAAATGGTTGATATAATGAATGTTGTCCTTCCTCCATAAAGAACCCTTGAAAAAAGGTCTCTTCCGAGCTGGTCTGTTCCAAATGGATGTTCAGAAGAAGGTGCAGAGAGAATTTTGGCTATATTCTGTTCGTAGGGCGATTTTTTTGTGATGTATGGAGCAAAAATACAGGCAAGAGCAATAATGGAAAGAAATGTAAGAAGAACCCACTTCATTTTCTTTCCCTCGGGTCTATAATTCTCAAAAGCCATTCAGTCATTATGTTAACCACAATGAGGATTGAACAGAAAAGAAGGGTTAGCCCCATTACAGTGGTGTAGTCTCTGTCTATTACAGATGTGACAAAGAATTTTCCAAGTCCGGGAATCGCAAATATCTTTTCAACAATGAAAGACCCCGTGATTAAATAGGCAAAAAGTGGTCCAATGGAGGAAAGCACAGGAGAAAGAACATTCTTGAGTAAAAACTTTCCGTATATTTTTGCCTCACTGAATCCAAGGGAGCGGTGAAAGGTAAAATAGCCTTTTTCCTTTTCCTCCCTTGCTCTCGTACCCACAAGCATTCCTATGTGGGCAGTGGGAATTATGGAAAGTGTTATAACAGGGAGAAAATAATGAGAAAGTGTTTCAAGAAGTGCGGGTGGGAAAATGCCTGTTTTGTAGGAAAAAAAGAACAGAAGAAGAGATGCCCAGCCAAAGGATGGAAAGGAGATGAGGATGCTGAAAAACGCTGAAACAGGTCTTGAAAAATTTTTTCCGGTCCCTTCCATCAGTCCTAAAGATATGCCAAGAAAGAGAGATAGAAAAAAGGCAAGTATTCCAATTCTTGCCGAAACAGGAAGCGCTTGAGAAATGATGTTATTTACCCTCAAATCCCTGAATTTTAAAGATGGTCCCAAATCTCCCTTTAAAAGGGATTTTATATATTTTATGTACTGAACATGAAGCGGAAGGTTCAGTCCGTAAAGCGTAGAGATGTTTTCCTTTACTTCCGGTGGCAATGCCTTTTCTTCGTCAAATGGACCACCCGGTATCCACCTCAATATGAAGAAAGTTAGGGTTAACACAATCCAGAGAGTAATCAGTCCAGCGAAGATTTTTTTCAGCATTCCTTTTCTACAGAATAAAATGAAATAATATCAAGTGCTCCGGGATTGAAGTTTTTTATACAGGGATGAACGAGGTAATTGTTCGTATTGAAAAAGAGTGGAATTATCGGAACATCTTCCTCAACAAGAATTTTCTGGGCTTCATTATAGAGTTTTAGCCTTCGGGATAAATTCGGTTCAGACCTGGCAAGTTCTATTAACCTGTCATACCTTTCGTTTTTCCATTCTGTATGGTTGTTTCCACTTGTGGATGTAAACAATGTCATAAAGTTATCAGGGTCGGGATAGTCTGCAGCCCATCCAAGCCTGTACGCAGGAGGTGGAGAGAGTTTTACCATCTGGAGAAATGCCTTCCATTCCATTGTTTCAAGTTTGACCTTTATGCCGAGATTTCTCATCCATTGTTCCTGAATGTTCTGGGCTATGAGGTGATTTTCTGGTGTATAGTTGTAATAAAGCGAAATTTCCTTTATTTCCTTTCCACTCTCTTTCAGAAGTTCCTTTGCTTTTTCGGGGTCAAACTCCAATCCTATTGATGGATTGTGTCCGAACATTCCGGGAGGTATCCAGGAGTTTGCTGGAATTCCAGTTCCTATTACCTTTATTATTTCATTCTTATCTATTGCCATGGCGAATGCCTTTCTTATAAGAGGAGAATCAAATGGCTCTTTTTTTGTGTTAAATCCAATATACGAGCCCCTGAATGCGGGGAAGGAAAAAATTTCTCCTTCAAACTCACCCTTTTTTATATGAGAGAGAAGAAATGAAGGGATGCCCATATAATCTATAAAATTCTTTTTGTAAAGGGATATGGCAGAGGACACATCGCTTACAACAAAGAGTTTCACCTTTTTTGAAACAGGTCTGTAATAAAAAGGATTTCCTTCAAGTTCAATGGAATAATCCCTTTTCCATCTTTTCAGGATGAAAGGACCGCAGTATGCACCGTGTGGAGGGTATAGCCACCTTTCTCCATATTTCTCAACAAGGTCTTTTCTCTGTGGATATGTTGACATAAATGCTACCATTGCTGGAAAGAAAACTATCGGCTCCTCAAGTTCAACAAGTATTGTTTTTTTATCAATTGCCTGGATGCCTATTTCCTTAATTCTTCCTGTATTAAAATCCATCGCTCCCTTTACAGGATATAGAAAATAGCCGTATTCCGCCCCGGTTTTTGGGTTTAAAAGCCTCTTCCATCCATAAATGAAGTCATCTGCCGTTATTTCTTTTCCGTCAGACCACTTTGCTTCCCTTAAATGAAAAACAAATTTTCTTCCTCCATCAAGGATTTCCCATCTTTCTGCAAGACCCGGAACCACATTCATATTCTCATCAAATTTTGTGAGTCCCTCCATTATGTTATTTAGAATGAGATATGAAACGCTGTCTGTAGCAAGAGCAGGGTCAAGTGATGGTGGTTCAGAGCTTATTATTCCGTAAATCTGGTCTTTACTTTTTTCTGAGGAACATGAAATGATAAATAAAATTAGAAAAAATTCCCTTATACGCATTTATCATTTTCTTTCATTTTGCCAGTCCCTTTTCTTCAAGGATTTTTTTTAGAACCTCCTCATGAATTTTGAGGTCCTTTTCAGCATAAAGGACAAACCTTATTCTTTTTACATTTTTTAATTCATCAACCATTGAAAGAATGGTTTTGAAAGCGACCTCCGCTGCATCTTCCATAGGGTATCCAAATGCTCCAGTGGAAATGGCTGGAAATGCAATTGATTCAATTTTGTGTTCTTCCGCGAGTTTTAAGGCATTTCTGTAGCATTTACTCAAGAGTTCATCTTCAGGATGGTCAACTCCATAAACCGGTCCAAGACAGTGAATCACATACTTGTTTGGAAGTCTGTATCCTTTTGTAATTACAGCATCTCCCGGTTTTATCGGCGCATATTTTCGGCACTCTTTTTCAAGTTCAGGACCTGCAGCCCTGTGAATGGCACCCGCAACTCCTCCTCCCGGTTTTAACATTGCATTGGCTGCATTTACCACCGCATCAATACCCTGCTGATTCGCAATATCTCCCCTTATGCACTCTATAATTAGATTTCCGACCTTTACCTCCATTTCTCCTCCTTTTTTTTAAATTTTATTAAATTTTCCCATAACCATCAAGAGAAAATAAGATAACATCCTATCAGAAAAAGAAATAATGAATAAAAAACCTTCAGTTTTTCTTTATTCAATTTATAAACCCACCTTGCTCCGAACCTTGCTCCGATGATACTTGTTAAAGCCATTGGAATAACAGCCTGAAAATTTATTAAATTTTTTCCCTTTGAGAGTCCAACCCATAAATACTGGGAAATCCCGAACAAAGAAGCAAATGGTATCATTCCGCTTGAATACCCTATGATATCATGAAGGGAGTATGAGGTAGAAAATCTCATAAGAGGTATAAAAATTACACCTCCGCCTATTCCAAAGGTTGCAGAAAAAATTCCTGCAATAAATGCGAAAATGCCGGGGAGAACTGAATTGCCGTTTTTTTTCCCGTCTTCAGATTCTTTGTGAAACAGTATGTAGAGGGATGCCAGAATTTCAATTAGACCAAAGGCTTTTTTTAGATATAAGGATTTAATGGAAATTGCAATATGGGCTCCAATAATTGCTCCCGCTCCTCCTGCAGAGCCCAGTATGATGATATTTTTAAGAAGAAGGTTTCTGTTTGTTTTAAAATGTGTGTAGGAGGAAGAAAGGGAAGCAATAAATACAACAGCAAGGGAACTTGCAATGCTTTTTTTAACCGGATCTCCAACATTCTGAAAAAAATAGAACAGGGCGAGAAGAAATGGAACATTTATTATTCCTCCACCTATACCAAAAAACCCTGCAGAAAATCCACTGATGAATCCTGTGATAAGACAAAGAAGTATAAACAAAATTTTCATCTCTTAATACTACCATGAGTGAATTTTGTTTAAAATAAAAACTAATTTCGGTCTTTATCTCAATTTCAAGGCGATGTAGATTGTTGCCCTTCCTCTTTTTACAAGAAAGAGGACAACCTTTTTTTCAAGCGCCTGTTTAATCTGGCTTTTAAATTCCTCAACATCCCGGACAATTTTTCTGTTTACCTCAAATATTACATCTCCTCTTTGAAAACCAGCATTTTCAGCGGGTGTATTTGGAAGCACCTCGGTTACTATAACTCCGTATGGCTCATTAATGCCAAGGGATTCAGCCATCTCCTTTGTCAGATTTTGAACTCTGAGCCCTATTTTTTCTTCTACCACTGTTTCTTCTTCACCTTCTGCAACCATTTCTCCTTCCTCGGGCATTTTTCCGATTTTCACCTTCAGTGTCATTTTTTTGCCATCTCTTAATATGTCGACATCCACAACTTTACCGACAGGGGTTGAAGCTACAATAGTTGGTAACTCTCTGGAATTCCGGATTTCCTTTCTTTCAAAGGAGATGATAACATCTCCTCTTTTTATTCCAGCCTCTTCTGCCGGACT
>JBBIVP010000038.1:0-7519 GCA_037439705.1 bacterium | reverse complement strand
GCTCCCATCGGTTCTTTCAGTCCCAAACTTTCAGCAAGGTCTTCAGTTACTTCCTGAATGTAAACGCCGAGCCATCCTCTCACCACCTTTCCTTTTTTCAGCTGATCAAGAAGAGTTTTTGCAAGATTTATTGGAATGGCAAACCCTATTCCTATGTTCTGTGGAATGCCAGTTGGCGAATATATGATTGCATTTATTCCTACCACCTCTCCCTTTATGTTTATGAGTGGACCACCGCTGTTTCCAGGGTTTATTGGGGCATCGGTCTGGATGTAGGAGTCATAAGGACCTGTTCCAAGAACCCTTTCTTTGGCGCTCACAATTCCAGCAGTTACAGTATGACCCAGCCCAAATGGATTTCCGAAGGCAATTACCAAATCTCCTATCTCAAGGATATCCGAATCTCCCATTTTCACTGTGGGGAATGGGCCATTGGATTTTATCTTTATGAGAGCAATATCGGTTTTCTGGTCAGTTCCTATAACCTCTGCATCAAATTCCTTTCCGCTTTCAAGGCTTACTCTTATTTCCCTCGCAGCACTTACCACATGGTAATTTGTAAGTATGAACCCTTCCTCGTCAATTATGAATCCTGAACCGAGACTCCTTTCAACATGTTCTCTTGGAATTCCTTCAAAAAATCTCCTGAAGAATTCCTCAAACGGGTCCCCATACCATCTGAAAAATGGAGATGGCTGGGTTTTTACTACCTTCGTTGCTTTTATGTTCACAACAGCGGGCTTTACCTTTTTAACAATTTCCGAAAAGGAAGGAAGGGTAACGCATTCTTCCTGTTTTGTGATTTTTGAAGGTTCGCTTGATTTTTCAATCTGTTCACTTTTTTCCGCAATTGTTTTTGATTTAAAAAAACTCCATCCGTGAAAATCTTCGGCAACCGAAAGAATTGCCCCACCCGCAAAGCCTAAAAAAAAGAGCAAAATACCACCAATAGCCTTTTTCATCTTTTGCCTCCTCTTATTAATTACTGCTTTTTATTTCTTCCACATATCTGATTTTCAAATCCTTTAAAACCTCTTTTATAAATTCTTCCTCATCGGGAGAGAGATTTCCTCTCGTTTTTTCAACGAGCATGTCTATTATATCTATGTGATATTTTGCCACCTCAAGATTTTTTAGAAGCTCTCCGGTTGATGGATCAGGGATATGTCCGAGATTTACAAGGACAGTTGTGGCGAGAGATGCAATGAATGTTTAGAAATCAACAGGTGGAAGTTGAATTAGTTCTTCTTCCTCCACCTCATCCATAATTTTCTTACCCTCTTTTATCTTTTCCTCTGCTGATTTTATTTCCTCTTTTTTTATTTCTTTCTCCGCCCCGGCTTTTTCCTCCGTTTCCTCCACTCCCTCTACAGTTCCATCCTCCTTCAGTCTGAACCTTCTTTTATCAATTATTTTTAATCCCTCTTTCTCTTCTTTTGGCATAAATCAATTTTACCAATTTAAATTCTCTATTCAACTTTCCTCCCTCATTTTCAAATTCTTTAAATTGGCAGATTGGACCCCCGAGGTTAAGTTGCTTATTTGTGAGAATTTTTTGGATTTTGTGGGGTATTTTTGCGCCAAACCCCCGGTTTTGCAATCTCATTTTAGTTGCCAAAGAGCGAAATCCTTTTACAAAAATAATTTATCAAAACCCCACTCCTTAATGTCGCTCATATCTTAAATTTTCCAAAAAAAAATTTAGTGAGCATGGGTTGATAGATTCTCAGTTGCAAAATCCTCATTCTCCGATTTCCCCTTTCATCTTCAAAAAAATGTTTGTAAGTGGAGTATCAAGGGTTTTTTCAAATTCTTTAAGCCATTTTAAAATATATTCCTCATCTATATTTTTATTCTTCAATATAATATTTTTCACATCTTCAAAGTCCCTTTCCCTACCGCTTATTATCTTATGGATTATAAGGTCTTCTACAGAAACATAGTTCACGCCTACATCATCAATTTTGATTTTATTTACCCTTTTAAAAGCCTCTTTTTCATAAAGAGAATATGAGAAAATAATATCTATTCTTAATCCTGTTTTTTCATCCAGCATTGGTAAAACCATTGTCTTTTTTACAAACTCAAATGGATTTTCGGGTAAGATTTTCAATTTAAGATTATTTGAAATGTCAATGAGCAAATTGTATTTTTCAAGTCCACCATCAATTGTAATATCTATATCATTGGTTAACCTTGGTTCCCCATAAATTAAAAGCGCCTGGCCACCTATTATCATGTAATTAAGATTATTTTTTTCAAATTCCCTTGCCAGATTTTTAAGAAGTTCTTTTAATTCCATTTATTGCTCCTGCATATTTTATATCGATTTCTATTCCTTCAAAAGGATCAGGAGGGGGAATTTTTTTCATTTCCTTCGCAAATTCAAGCATTTCATTAAAGATTGCAAGATTTTTTTCAATGTTTGGGAGTTCTTTTTTGGTGAGTTCTATTTCAAACTTTTCAAGAAGTTTTTTATCTTTTACCACTTCTCCTTACCTATAATTAATTTCTAATTTAGCCATTCACTCCTTACCTTTTGGACAATTTTTATAGCTACAATCTGATCCTTCAAAATTTTCAAGGGGATTCTTCTCGGTCATTCCTTTTATTCTGCTTCCTTTATAACTTCAATCATCCCAAATCCCTGCCCTATTCTTACGCCGAGGCCGAAATCATAGACAAACTGCAATATCTCTTCGTCTCCTTCAAGCCAAAAAAATCCTCTAAAACCCCTTAAATATGCCCCATAATGCTTCACAACAGTTTCTTTTATTGAGTCTTTATAGCCCATTAAAGGTTTTGATTCAATCTCAAAGCTCCCTTTTCTTCCCTTTATTCGTTCAAACCTATCATTTGTCCTTTTTTTCAGGACATCGTTGAAGAATGTCAACTCATCTATAGAGATTACATACCATTTTTTGAAATCTCTGGCTGATTCATCCGGGCTTGTAATAATGGAAATTCCAATTGTTTTGCATAGAATCTTTATTCCTCTAATCTTCTTTAGAGGCTGAAGGGATATTTTCCCTATTTTAAAATTAGATTTTCCTAATGGGATAATCTCGTCTTTTATACTAATTATGCCATTGTAGAAGTGAGTAAGAATGGAAGGCTCACCTGAGGAAAAGAGAAAATAGAGGTGCTCTCCCAGCTGAATTTCATCATCTTCTATGTCAAATTTATCACCTAACCAAACAGAAAATGTAAATGGCTTTGTTCTCTTATCTTCATAAAGTTTCTGAGAAAATTTTCTTTAGAAAGGAGATGAAATAATGTCTATAGTCCCTGGGAAATTTAAAGGGAGAATCATTATTTAATTCTACCTCTATTCTCACTTTAACCCTCTTTCAATTATAATTACATTTTTCAGAAATAGTTTTCAAGTATCCGTTTGTAGAAGCACCTACACATTGTGACCAGGGGAAAGGGGTTGGAGATTTGAGGTAAAAGGTTTCTATTTTGGTGATAGAGAGTGCCTTGAAAGGAATAGGGCTTACCAACATATCCCATTCATCAAAAAAGATAAGAAAATAAAAATGGTGGGTTTGGGGGCGAATCCCCTCAAAAATACCCCATGGGTGGTAACAATATATGTGTACACTACACAGGTATTTTACCTTTCCACTCTATCACATATTGAAGGGGATGAGAGAATAGAAAAGTAGGTCTTTTCTGCAAAATCGCTGTAGCTTTGAAGTGGAATTTTAGAAAGAGCAGATAATGAGGTTGGGTGAAAGAAGTTTTTTATAAAATAAAGGATAAAGCGTGAAGCAACTTTATGCGGAAGGTTTTTTTCAAATACCAATTTTATATCCATATCTTCAGGAACAGGAGACGCTGATTTTATAATTTCCAGAACAAATGTATATGTTGGGTTGAACCAGAGCCTGTTGAGCCTTGCGAGAATTTCTTCATCTATTTCACACAGACCTACAACTTTTACATGATGAGCCTCTTCAGGGAGGTTCATACTGGATGTTTCCTTTTCAAAAAATATATTTTTAAAAGTTTCTTTTCCATTTTTAAGTTTTTTTAGGTGTGCGAGGATTTTCTCGTAATCAGCCATATAGAAATCACCCTCAAAATTATCAAATTTTCCATTCCAGATTCTTTCCGCAGTTTCATAGTATTCGTTCCTAAGGATGTGAACAATTCCAACTGTTGATGTCCACGCCTTTACTTTTATTCTGTCATTTCTGTTGTAGTTAATAAAATGGGGTAGAAGAACATGGTCGTAAATTCTGTATTTAAATTTTAATTTTTCTCCGGTAAGGAGATAAGTAGTCCTTTCTCCTGTTTCAGACCACCGGGCGATGAAAAAGCTGTAGCCCTTTTCCCAGGGAAATCCTTTCTCTTCAAACGTCCATCTCTCCTGCAGGCAGGTTTTCACAGTATTTTTCTTTAAAAGAATCTCAGCCATCAGCCGGACAGGAACCTTTTCTTCTGAGATTTGATACTGATAAAGTTTTAACACATTTTTAACGAAATCCCCTATCAGATTTTCGCATGGAGTTAAAAGAAAAAGGATAAGGCTAAATATCAAGATTTACTACCTCAAGGGCGTGTGTTTCTATGAACTCTTTTCTTGGTTCCACAACATCTCCCATAAGTACGGAGAAGAGTTCATCGGATTTTATAGCATCTTCAATTGTGAGATTTTTCAATACCCTTTTTTCCGGGTCCATTGTTGTTTCCCACAGTTGCTCAGGATTCATTTCTCCGAGACCCTTATACCTTTGAATTGTTACGCCTTTCCTTCCTTCTTCTGTGATGATTTGGAGGATGGAATGATGATTCGGACATTCTATTTTTTCATCACCTTTTAATACTGTAAATGGAGAAGGTGCAATTTCTTCAAGTTTTGTAAGTCGGGCTCTCATTTCAAGGAATTCCGGTGATGTGACAATAGAATGGTCTATTACAGTTTCTTTTTTTATCCCGTTTTCAAAAGTAAAAATGTGAAGAGACCAGCATTTGTGTTCTTTATCCTCCTTTATATAAAATTCAGGTTTTAAAGGTGAAAGAGCTGTCTTTGCATCCTTTATTATTTTTTCTAAGGACTTTTCATTTTTTAAGGTTTTTTCATTAAAATCCTTTAATCCGCAGAAGTAACAGAGCACATCCTGAATATGTCCCTTCCTTTTGAAAAACTGATTGAAGGTATCAATTTCCCTTACAAGTTTGAAAATTGTTTCTACAGTTGAAACTGATAGAGGCTTTCCTCCTTTGCCCATTATTTTTAGTGACTTCAAACCCTCTTTCATCAAAAATGAGTTCAGTTCCGCATCGTCTTTTAAATAAATGACACTTTCACCCTTTTTCATTCTGTAAAGGGGTGGCTGTGCTATGTAAACTACGCCTTTTTCTATCAGGGGGGTCATCTGTCTGAAGAAAAATGTGAGAAGAAGGGTTCTTATGTGGGCTCCATCAACATCCGCATCGGTCATAATGATTATTCTTGAATACCTGAGTTTTGAGATGTCAAAATCTTCTTTGCCAATTCCTGTGCCTAGAGTTGCAACAAGCGTTCTTATTTCTTCTGAGGACAGGATTTTGTCAAACCGTGCTTTCTCCACATTGAGAATTTTTCCTTTGAGCGGAAGTATAGCCTGAAATCTTCTGTCCCTTGCCTGTTTTGCACTCCCTCCTGCGGATTCACCCTCTACAATAAATAATTCCGCTTTTTCTGGATCCCTTTCTTGACAATCTGCAAGTTTTCCGGGTAGAGTAGTGTCTTCAAGGAAACTTTTCCTTCTCGTAAGTTCTTTTGCCTTTCTTGCTGCTTCCCTTGCCCTTGCTGCTTCAATAGCCTTTGCAACTATTTTTTTCCCAACCGATGGATTTTCTTCAAAATATGCTGATAGATTTTCGTTAAGAATCTGTTCAACAAGTCCTTTTACATCACTATTTCCGAGTTTCGTTTTTGTCTGTCCTTCAAACTGCGGGTCTGGAATCATAAGGCTTATGACAGCGGTTAATCCTTCCCTAACATCTTCTCCTGTGATTTCAAGGTTTTCCTTGACCAATCCATATTTAGATGCAAAAGAGTTTATGCTCCTTGTTAAAGCACTTTTAAATCCTGAAACATGGGTTCCGCCGTCTATCGTATTAATTGTGTTTACGAAGGAATATATTACTTCTGAATATCCATCGTTATGCTGTAATGCGATTTCCACCTTTGTGGTGTCCTTTTCTGCACAGATATATATTGGCTTTGGATAAATTGAATTTTTCGTTCTGTTTAGAAATTCAACAAAGGCTTTTATTCCGCCTTTGTAATGAAATACCTCTTCCTTATTTGTTCTTTCATCTCTGAGAATTATTTTTAGTCCTGCTACAATGAATGCAAGCTCCCTTAATCTGTTTGCAAGCACATCATAGGAAAAACTTGTGGTTTCAAATATCTTTCTATCCGGTTTGAAGGTTATTTTGGTGCCCGTTCCCTTTGCATTCCCTATGGGTTTTAAAGGGACTACAGGATTTCCCTTTTCGTATTTCTGATAATAAATTTTTCCGTCCCTTTTCACATATAGTTCAAGCCATTCCGAAAGGGCGTTTACTACAGAAACACCTACGCCGTGAAGTCCTCCGGAAACCTTATATATGCTGTGGTCAAACTTTCCACCTGCATGGAGGGTTGTCATAACAACTTCTGCTGCGGGTTTTCCTGTTTCCTTGTGGATGTCCACAGGAATTCCCCTTCCGTTATCTTCCACAGTTATGGTGTCGTTTATGTGGATTATTACCTTTATTTCGTCACAATGTCCTGCGAGTGCTTCATCTACACTGTTATCAACTACCTCATAAACTAAATGATGAAGTCCATGGGAGCCTGTTGAACCTATATACATGGCTGGTCTTTTTCTGACTGCCTCAAGCCCCCCTATGACCTTTATCTTGTCAGCGTTATAGACTGTCTCTTCTTTCTTTTTTACCTCTTCTGCCATAAATCTATCCTAAAATATATTGTCATTTTTTTCAAGTTTTCGTTTTGATTATCGGGATACCTTTATTTTATATTTCCCTTTTTCGTTTGCAAACAGATAAAGAATCTGGTCTTTTATGTAATACTCATAAGGCCCTCCTTCTACCGATATTTTCGGATTTTTTCCGAGATGCCTTTCTGGAAGGTAAATCTCGGTGGGATATTCTTCTCCATAACTCTTAAACTCCATAACGAATTCTTTTTTACTTCTGTCAAAACTAAACCTGAGAAGTTCGCCATAGGTTTTCTGTGGATAGGCTCTTGAAAGGACATCAAGGGGGCAATAGGATAAACATTTTTCATTTCCTTCTTCATCCACAGGACTCATATCGTCTCTTTCCCTGTTGTAATTCCAGTAAAAGGAGGAAATGCTGAACTCCTCAATCAATTTCATATGGTCCTCAAGATACTTTTCCGAATTTTTTGTCTGAAAAAGTATTCCGAATTCTCCAAGAACCCACCGCACATTCCATCTCCTTGCCTCTTTTTCCCTTAAGATAAATGCTGAACGGGTT
This sequence comes from bacterium, assembly GCA_037439705.1. Taxonomy (GTDB): domain Bacteria; phylum JBBIVP01; class JBBIVP01; order JBBIVP01; family JBBIVP01; genus JBBIVP01. Next base: position 16 of record JBBIVP010000038.1, on the reverse strand, counting down.
CTACTTTCATTTCCAT
>JBBIVP010000037.1:0-13529 GCA_037439705.1 bacterium | reverse complement strand
CACCATTTATCTTCAGGAATTTCACATAAAAATATGGAGAGTTTCTTATTCTATTCATCCCCTCGGAAGTAAGGTAAGCACTTGCTCCGGCAAACAGAACGCCAAGCATCAGAGCAATCACGAGCCCCAGAATTTTGAAGGGGCCAACCCCTATTCTTTTCTCCCTGACTTTTATTTTCCTTTTCATCTTGTTTTTTCTTTTCATATTTCCCTCCTTTTTATTTTTAAACTCGCACCCTTTAAAATTTTTAAAATAAGCCGGTCAAACGAAATTCCTTTTGAATTTGCTATTTTTGGAATAAGGCTTGTCACCGTCATACCGGGTATGGAATTTGCTTCTAAGATGTAGAATTTGTTGCCTTTCACAATGGCATCTATTCTGGAAACGCCTTCAAGACCTAAAAGGATGTGAGCCTTTAAACACGCCTTTTCAAGCCTTTCTCTAACCCTTTTATTTATTGAAGGTGGAATGATGTATTCTGTTGTTCCCGGTTGATATTTCGCTATGTAATCGTAAAACTCCCTTGAGGGTCTTACCTCCACCGAACCAAGAATGGAATTGTTGAGAATTCCAACATGAACCTCCTTCCCTTTTATGAATTTCTCAAGAAGAAGCGTATCCGAAAAACGAAATGCATTCTTTATTGCTTTCCTCATTTCCTTCTCATTTCTTGCTATGGAAACCCCTATGCTTGAACCTTCATCCACAGGTTTTATTACCACAGGAAAACCGAAAGGATTTGAGAAATCCATGCCTTTCTTTATGACCCTGTACGGAGGAACTGGCAATTTGTGCTTCTCCCAAATAATCCTGGAATAAAGTTTGTTCATTGAAAGAGCACTTCCCAATACTCCGCTTCCGGTATATGGAATGCCCATAAACTCAAGAATTCCCTGAACGCATCCATCCTCTCCAAACTTTCCGTGAAGAGCCACAAAAGCCACATCGATCTTTTCCTTTCTGAGTTTCTCAAAAAGGTCTTCCTTTACATCTATCCCCACAGCGTTAAATCCCATTCTGAGAAGGCTGGAAAGAATAGCATTTCCGCTTCTCATAGAAACCTCTCTTTCTGAAGAAATTCCACCCATCAAAACCCCTATTTTTTTTCTTTTCAAATCTTTCATCTTTCCCTCCCTATAATCTCTATCTCCAGTTCAAGAGAAATTCCCATCTCTTCCTTCACCTTCTTCTGAACCGCATCTATTAAAGCAAGGACATCACTTGCCTTTGCATTTCCTTCGTTTACTATGAAATTGGCATGAACCGGAGAAATTCTTGCACCTCTTACTCTCATTCCTTTGAGCCCTAATTCATCTATAATTTTTCCGGCAGATTCACCTTTCGGATTTTTGAATATACATCCAGCGGAAGGTAAATTCAGTGGCTGGGTTTTCATCCTTCTTTCAATGATTTCTTTAACCTTTTCCTTTGCAAGTTCAGGAAAAATTTTCTCAAACTCAAGTGTTGCAGAAAGAATTGCCCATTTTCTCGGTATGGAAAGTTTCCTGTAGGAAAAATTAAGTTCTTCTGAGGGAATTACCCTCTCTCTGCCCTTTTCATCATAAACCGTTATCTCCCTCACAAACTGAGAGATACTCCCTTCTTTTGTTCCTGCATTTGTTTTGAGCGCTCCTCCTAAATTTCCTGGAATTCCTGCCAGGCATTCAATCCCTTTTCCTCCAGCATTGCTTACTTCCGAAACAATGGTACTCAAACGCACTCCGCACTCAGCAAAAAGGCGAATTTTTTCTCCCTCAACAAATATCTCAAGACCATCCAGCGCCTTCTTCGTGGAAATTACAACTCCCTCTATTCCTCCGTCCTTAACAAGAAGGTTCGTCCCACATCCGAGGAGAATGTAAGAGAGGTTTGCACTTCTTACCTCATCAAGAGCATACTTAATTTCTTCCTTCGTAAACGGGAAAACTATAAAATCTGCCGGTCCTCCTATTTTGAAAGATGTGTATTCTGACATGGGATAATTCTTCACAAACCTTTCTCCGAACTTCTCCATCATCTTTTCTTCAAATCTCTCCACGGTGAACCTCCTCATGAAATTTGTAGACATCGCCTGCACCGAGGGTTAAAACTATATCTCCATTTTTTGCTATTTTTTTTATGTAATCTCGAATTTCCCCAAAACTTGATAGGTAGCTGACTCGGAGATGCCCAGCTTCTTTTATTTTCTTAACAAGATTTTTTGAATTAACTCCTTCAATGGGATTTTCTCCTGCAGGATATATGTCCATAACAAAAAGCGTATCCGCATCAAAAAATGCTTTAGAAAACTCGTTCATCAGGAGGAATATTCTCGTAAACCTGTGAGGTTGAAAAATCACATGCAGTCTTCCGCCTTTCAAATGCTTCCTTATTGCTGATAGAGTGCTTTTTATCTCGGTCGGATGATGTCCGTAATCATCGTAATAATAAACTCCATTTTTCTCTCCTTTGAATTCTAACCTCCTCTCTATACCTGAAAAATTCTCAAACGCAGACTTCACCTCATTCAATGAGATACCAAGTTCCTGTGCCACACATATACAGGCAAGAGCGTTGAGCACATTGTGATAACCGAGAAGAGGAATAAAAAATTTGCCGAGTTCCTTTTCACGATAGTTTGCTTTGAAAAAAGACCCTCTTTCTGACCTTTCTACCGAAGAAACTCTGAAATCTGCGTCAGGGTGCGTTCCGTATGTAAAAAGCCTCCTTTTCACCTTTGAAATAATGCTTCTTACCCCTCTGTCGTCCAGACAGGCAATGGAGAGGCTCCAGAACGGAACGGAGTTCAGGAAATGGAGAAATGCTGATTTCAAGGATTTTAAAGTTTTATATGTATCAAGGTGTTCCTTATCAATGTTTGTTACTACTGCTATAACAGGACTTATCATTCTGAATGTCCCGTCGCTTTCATCAACCTCTGCTACAAAATACTTTCCGCTACCGAGACGGGCATTGGTGCCAAGGCTTCTTAGTCTTCCGCCCACTATAAGGGTGGGATCCATATTTGCTGCAGCAAGAACCTCTCCTATAAGAGAAGTGGTTGTGGTCTTTCCGTGACTTCCGCTAACCGTAATGCTGAACTTCATTCTCATCAGTTCAGAAAGTATTTCCGTTCTTGGAATTATCGGGATTCTGAGTTCTTTAGCCCTTATAACCTCTGAATTATCAGGTTTAATGGCTGAAGAAATCACTACCACATCCGCTCCCTCTATGTTCTCTGGTCTGTGATTGTAAAAAATCTTTGCTCCAAGTTTTTCAAGTCTTTCAGTAATTTTAGACCTCTTTATGTCCGAACCACTCACGGTGAATTTCAAATTGAGAAGAACCTCAGCAATTCCACTCATCCCTATTCCGCCTATTCCCACCATGTGAATTTTTTTAACTTTTCCTAACATCTCAAAATGCTCCTCAGGGTATCTGTGATTATTCTGTCCGCCTCCTGTTTAGAAAATTCTTTTATCTTTTCTGACATTTCAAAGAGCTTTTTGCTCTCCACGAGGTCCCTTATCAGTTCAGAAATCCTTAACGGAGTAGCATCTTTCTGTTCAACGCATATTCCTCCGCCTTTACTCTCAACTTCTTTTGCATTTGTTAATTGGTGGTTATATGCTGCATAGGGATACGGAATGAAAATAGCAGGAACTCCGGCTATAGAAAGTTCAGCAATTGTCATTGCGCCTGCCCTGCACACAGCAAGGTGAGACCTTGCAAGGAATTGATGTATTTCAGGATTGAAATCAAAAACCTCAGCATTTATTCCATATTCCCTGTACTTTCTCTCCACATATTCCCTGTCGCCTCTTCCTGTCTGATGAATGACTTTTGGAAGGATTCCGAAATTCAAAAGGTTTTTAAAAACCTCTGGCATGAGTTCGTTCAAAAAGTGCGCGCCCTGACTTCCACCCAGAACTATTATGGTTGGATAATCAGACCTATTTTCCAGACCCGGATATAAGAAATTTTTCAACTCCTTTCTTACAGGATTGCCTGAGAGAATAATTTTTTTAGCCTTTAAATAATTCCTTGTCATATCAAAGCCTGTAAAACATACCCTGCTCAATCTTGAAAGGATTTTGTTTGTTAATCCCGGAATCGTGTTCTGTTCCATTATGGCTAAGGGAATTCCCATAATCCATGCAGAGAGACAGACAGGAAAGGAGGCATATCCTCCTATGCCGAGAACGACCACAGGTTTTTTACGAAGAAATAGCAAGATCACCTTCAAGAGGCTGAAGGGGATCTGAAAGAAAATGGAAAGTCCGCGGATGCCTTTCCTCTTAAAAGGACCTATTTTCAGAAGTTCAACTGGAAAATCCTTTATAAGTTTACCCTCCATCCCGTAAGAACTTCCCACGAAAATCACCTCCCCACCTTCATCCCTCCATTTTTGAGCAATTGATATCCCCGCGTATATGTGCCCGCCGGTTCCACCTGCACCTATTATGAGCAGTTTCTTATCTTTCATTTCTTCCCGCCATTGAAAGAATAATTCCTATCGCAATAAACGATGAAAAAATGGAATTTCCTCCATAACTCACAAAAGGAAGGGTTATACCCTTCGGAGGAAGAAGGGCAAGGGCAACTCCTATATGGATTGCTGCCTGAAAGCAAAGCACAAAAGTTATGAGAAAAGTGGAAAGTGCTATGAAGGGTTCGTTCGCTGAAATAGAAATCCTGACACCCAGTATGAAAAGTGCGGTGAAAAGACAGAGTAAAAAACAGGTTCCTAAAAAACCCAGTTCTTCACCGAGCACAGAAAATATATAATCGGTAAATGGCTCCGGCAAATAGTGAAGTTTTGATTTACCTTCACCGGCACCCACTCCTGTTATCCCGCCAGCCCCAATAGCATAAAGTGATTGAAGGATTTGATATCCCTTAGAATTCGCATATTCATCTGGATTAATGAGGGCTACTATCCTCTCCTTCCTCTCACCTATAACTTTATTATTCATAAGAAATAGGCCACAAATAGAAACCACAATAAGCGATGCGGAAAAAATATACTTTAAAGGTACCCCTCCAACAAAACAGGCAGTAATGGTAACTGCAAAAAGAAAGCCTGCTGTTCCAAAATCCGGTTCAACCAGAATAAGCCCGCCTATGATAAGATATAGAACCAGAGGAATCACAAATTTCTTCAAAGCCCTTCCTTCATCCGAAAAAATCCTTGCGAAAGAAACGACAAGTACTATTTTGGCATACTCTGATGGCTGAAGTGTGAATCCCCCAACTTTTATCCACCGGTATGCTCCATTTATTTTCACACCTATGCCAGGCACAAAAACAAGGATTAAAAGGACAGTAACAATGAGAAGGAGGATATATGAAAATCTGTAATAGAATCTCGGTTTAAACAAAGAAGTAATGGTCAGGAGGACAAAACCCACAGCCACAAATCCCACCTGTTTTTTGAAATAGAAAAATCCATCCCCAAATTTCTCCAGGGATTTGACATAACTTGCGCTGAGAACCATCATTATTCCGAGAAAGGAAAGGAGGAAAACAATAAAAATTATCCATTCCCTTTTTCTCATTGCGAATATTTCCTCAAAAGCTCCATAAACCTTTCTCCCCTCTCCTCATAGTTTCTGAACATATCAAAACTAGCGCAACCGGGAGAAAACAAAACCCTATCTCCGCTCCTTCCAATTCTCATTACAATTTCAACAGCCTCCTCCAGGTTCTGAGCTATAAAAATATCAACGCCACAATTCTCAATTTCCCTTTTTATCTCTTCCTTTGATTCCCCGAAAAGAACCAGGCTCCTTACCTTTTTTCTTATCTCGTCTCTGAGTCCATAAAATGAAAGGTTTTTGTTTCTTCCTCCCATAATAAGAATAATAGGCGGGTCTATTATCTGGAGGGCATTCATAACAGATGCTGGAGTGGTTGATTTTGAATCATTGTAAAACTTCATTCCATTAAACTCTCCGAATTTTTGAAGCCTGTGAGGAGGTGGTGCGAATGACCTGAGAACTCTGAGGTAAATTTCCTCTTTTATGCCCATAACCTCACAAAAAATAAGGTAGGCGAGAGTGTTTTCCCATGAAAGAACCCTCATGAGAACCTCCTTCTCAACCGGAAATTCTTTTCTCTCAAAAACTTTTAAGACCGCCCTGTCCGAGAATTTATACGCGCCTCTCTCTACCTCATTTTCTGTGCTGAAAAAGAAAGTATTTCCTTTCAATTTAAAACCCTTTATAAAAGGAATATCTGCTGATACTATAGCAATGTCTTCTTCTTTTTGATTTTTAAAAATTTTAGCCTTCGCCACAAAGTATTCTCTCATATCTTTGTACCGATCAAGATGGTCCTCCTTGAGATTAAGAAGGACCGCCACTTTCGGTCTGAATTTTTCAACCCATTCAAGCTGAAAACTTGAAAGTTCAAGAACAATATAATCGTAATTCCCACCGTATGCCTCAATGTATGGAACCCCTATATTTCCACCGGTAAAAACACTGTATCCCGCGCTCTTTAAAACCATTGAGATTAATAAGGAAAAGGATGTCTTCCCCTTCGTTCCTGTAATTCCTATTACATTCCCATCAATCCACTCGTATGCGTCTTCTATATCTCCTTTAAGCTTCCTCTCATCATCCACAAATTTCTTTATTGAGAAAGGTGGCACGCCCGGACTTACCACAATCCTTTTTGCTCCATCAAATATCTCTTTTGAATGCCCGCCGCCCACAAACTCAGCAACTTCCTTTATCTTCTTCATATCATCTGGTGAAAAGTCATTCTCCCTTTTTATGTCATTTATTATCACATCATACCCCATCTTCCTGTAAAACCTCGCCACAGAAATCCCTGTTTTGCCACCACCTATTACCACCGCCTTCATCTCAGTTTTAATGTACTTAATGCAAAAATTCCGAAAAGAATGGAAAGAATCCAGAAGCGGACAATTATCTTTGATTCGGGAAGTCCTTTTAGTTCAAAATGGTGATGAATTGGGGTCATCCTGAATACCCTCTTTCCTGTAAGTTTGAAAGAAATCACCTGAATTATAACTGAGACGGTCTCTATAACGAAAACCATTCCTGCTATGAAAAGAACGAACTCGCTTTTTGATAAAACTGCTACTGTTCCGAGACCGGCACCGAGAGCAAGGGAACCTACATCCCCCATAAAAACCTGTGCGGGATAGGCGTTAAACCACAAAAAACCAAGTCCTGTCCCGACCATTGCTCCGCACAAAACTGCAAGTTCTCCTGAATTTTTGACATAGGGAAGCAAAAGATAGCTTGAGAGCTTAACATTTCCTGTCACATAAGCTACAATAAGCAGAACGCCTGCAGTTGTTATTGTAGAACCTATTGCAAGACCGTCAAGACCATCCGTCAGGTTTACCGCATTCGCACTTCCCACAATTACGAGGATAGCGAGAACAAAATAAAGAATTCCTATTTCTGTGCTCAATTTTTTAAAAAAGGGAAAGTTCAAAACGGTGGAGAAATCGGTTTTGAAATATATGTAAAGAAAAATGAGAAAAACGAATGCACATTCTAAAAGAAATTTTATTTTGCCATTTATACCGAGGCTTCTACGCTTCTTTGAGATGTCATCTGCCAGTCCGATACCTGCAAAAATCAGAATGATAAGGAGAGATAAAAGGACATACCCGTTTCTCAGATTACCCCATAGAAGAACTGAGATAAGAATTGAAATGGTGATGAGAATTCCTCCCATAGTCGGGGTCCCTTCTTTTTTCGCATGCCTTTCAGGAATATCCTCTCTTTTCTTTTCCTGAACGAGATTGAATTTCTTCAAAAATTTTATAAATTTTTCACCGAGCAATATCATTAACAAGGCGGAGAAAAGGATTGCCCCTCCAGTTCTGAATGTTATGTACTTAAAAACATTGAAACCGAAGAAGTATTTTGAAAGTGGATAAAGAAGTTCAAGAAACATCTTCTCCTCCTAATCTTTCTTTTAAAATCCTGAAAACTTCATGAATTCCAATCCGGTTAGAAGCTTTCAGAAGAACAACATCTCCTTTTTCCAGAATTTTGAGGAGCTTCTCAACACATTCTATGGAATCCTCAAACCTTTTTATTTTCCCCTTCAAACTCTTTTCCACCTCTTCAAAATAATCGCCTTTGTAAAAAACAATATGGGGAGAAAGGGCAGAGATTTTTTTGCCAAGTTCGCAATGCTCATTTTCCGAATCTCCTCCCAGTTCAAGCATATCTCCTATAACGAAAATTTTTCTCCCTTTAAAAATTGAAACGGTATCAAGAGCTGACTGAAAAGAAATCGGATTGGCATTATAGGAATCATTTATAATGGTAATTCCGCGGAGCTTCCAGATCTTTCCCCTGCCTTCTGGAATTTCTAGTTTTTCAATTCTATCCCTTACCTCAGATGGTTTTATTCCGAGATAAATCGCTGCGGAAGAAGCAGCAAGGATATTCTGCAAAATATGCCTTCCTTTCAAGACAGTTTTAAAAGATATTTTTACACCCTCTCCACAGATCTCACCCATCATTCCGTTTTCATTAACAGAAATTATTTTTCCGCAAAAATCTGCTTCTGAGGTCATACTGTAAGTAATTTTTTTGCCCCTCAAAAATTCGGATACCCTTAAAACATGAGGGTCATCCAGATTTACAAACCCTGTTCCGTTTTCAGGAAGGCTCCTGAAAAGCCACCCTTTCTCTTCAGCAATTTCCCACACATCTCCCAATCCTTCGGTGTGTGCCTTGCCTATGCAGGTGATGAGCCCATAATCGGGACCCGATATCTCACACAGCCTTTTTATCTCCCCCTTTCGGTTGGTAGCAAGTTCAAGCACCGCTCCTTCCTCATTCCTTAAAAAGAGGATTGTAAGGGGAACTCCTATAAGGTTGTTCATATTTCCTTCATTCTTTCCCCATTTTAAATCAGGATAGATAAGAAAATGCAGGAATTCCTTGGTGGTGGTCTTTCCACTGCTTCCTGTTATCGCAAAAATTCTAAATCCTTTTTTCATCCTGTAACCCATTGCTATATCCCCTAAGGCTTTGAGAGGGTCTCTCGCAAGAAAAACCCAGACATCTTCTTTCACATCAACTTTTCTTTCACAGATCACGCCCCTTGCTCCTTTCTTTACAGCCTCACTAATGAAGTTATGTCCATCAAACCTCTCACCCTTCAGGGCTATAAAAATTTTTCCGTTAACTTCCTTTCTTGTATCTGTACTTACCCCATCAAAAAATAAACTTTCGCCCTTTTTTACCACTTCCAGTTCCGCCCAATTAATTATTTCATCTACATTCAACATTCCGACCCCAAATTTCTCTTACTGCCTTCTTCACTTCCTCCACATCATCAAAAGGAATGCTCCTGTCACCTACTATCTGAGACCTCTCATGTCCCTTTCCAGCAATAACAAGCACATCGCCTTCTTTCAAAGTGGATACAGCCATCCTTATCGCCTTTCCCCTGTCAGGCTCAACTATACATGAAACTTCCCTTGATGTATCCCTTTTCGCTTCATCAATCCCCTTCATTATGTCTTCAATTATCTTCAAGGGGTCTTCTGTCCTCGGATTATCTGAGGTTATAAAAAGCACATCACCAAGAGAATATGCTATCTTTCCCATTTCGGGTCTTTTTCCTCTGTCCCTGTCCCCGCCACATCCGAACAGCACCATCAATCTCCCTTTTGTGATATTCCTTAATGCTTTGAGAACTCTAAAAAGGGCATCTGGAGTATGAGCATAATCCACAAACACAGAGCCTTTCGGGACTTCCACCCTTTCAAGTCTTCCACGAACTACCTTCAGATTTTCTATCCCCTTGACAATGGATTCTTCCGAAAATCCTGAAATTACCCCGTAAGCAACTGCTGAAAGAATGTTGTAAAGGTTGTGCTCACCAATCAATGGACTTTTTATTTTAAAACTTCCATCAGGAGTTTTTACCTCAGTTTTTATTCCATTTTCTGAAAGAATTTTCTTCTCCGCATAAATGTCTGCTGAGGGATTGAAAAGAGAAAATGTAATAACCTCTACACCTTCTCCGGGAAGAAACTCCTTCCAGAACGGGTCATCCATATTCAATATCGCTGTTTTTTTCGGCTTCTTGGAAGAAGGAAGAAGCTCTTTAAAAAACCTCATCTTTGCTTTTTTGTATTCTTCAAAAGTTTTGTGATAGTCAAGGTGATCTCTTGTGATGTTGGTAAAAATTCCAACATCAAAATTCATCCAATCACATCTTTTTCTATCAAGTCCGATTGAAGTCACCTCCATTACCGCATTTTTACAGCCAATCTTCCTTCCTCTGAAAAATATCCTGAACAAATCTGCCATATCCGGGGTTGTGAGCAGGGAAGGGAGCTTATCTCCATTTATTGATACCTCCACACTGCTTATCAAAATGCTCTTATTTTGGCTATGAGTGTTTATGTTATGTATGAGAAAGGCTGTTGTTGTCTTTCCGTTTGTGCCGGTAATTCCTGTAACATGAAGGTCTTCGGAAGGATTATCGTAAAATTTCATAAGAAGGGAAATAAGGGAATCCTTCAGATTTTTTACCTTTATTACAGGAAAACCGCCCGTCGGTACCTCAATCTCTTCTTCACAAAATATAGCCACCGCTCCATTATTTAAAGCGGAATTTATGTATCTTTTTCCGTGCGTCCTTTCCCCCTTCAGTGCTATAAAAACATCTCCTTTGTTGACCATATCAGAATGTGTCGCAATCCCGGAAATTTCAACCTGCAGTGAACCTGAAATGACCGAATATTCAAATCCATCCAGAATCTCTTTAATTTTTTTAATTCTCATTTATAGCCTCAGCCTTTTTTATTTCTCTTTCATACGGAATTCTGTAAAAGGACATTGCTCTTGAAATTATCCGCCCGAACGCCGGGACAGCAACTTTACTCGCATAGATTTCTCCCTGAGGTTCATCAATCACAACTATTCCTATAATTTTTGTATCCTTCAAAGGGACGAATCCCAGAAAGCTTGATATGTATCTTGAGCGCGAATATCCTCCAATCTTTTCATCATATTTCTGAGATGTTCCTGTTTTTCCTCCCACAAAGTATCCATTCACAGATGCTGCCTTCCCGGTTCCTCTTTCAACCACTTCAACCATAATTTCTTTAACTTTTTCAGCGGTTTCCTTTGAAATCACTCTTCTTAAAAAGGTGGGAGTGGCTCTGTAAACCTCCTTTCCATTTTTTATTATTGAAGAAACAAGAAAAGGTTTTACCGTATAACCCTCATTCACTATGCTTGAAAACGCTACCAGCATCTGAATGGCTGTAACTCCTATTCCCTGTCCGAAAGAAATTGTGCTTAGCTCTACGGGAACCCATTTTAAAAAATCCTTAATAATTCCAGCGCTTTCTCCCGGAAAATCTATTCCCGTCTTTCTGCCAAACCCAAATTCGTAAATGTAATGCCCCAGTAAATTAGCCCCGAGTTTCCATCCAATTTTTGCTGAGCATATATTTGATGAATAGACAATCGCATCCTTTACCGTAAGCCATCCAAAAGGTTGATAATCGGAAATTAAACTGTTATCAACAACCATGCTTCCATTTTCACAGAACATCCTGTCCGAAAGTTTCACCACCCCTTCTTCAATAGCAGCTGATAGGGTAAACACCTTAAATGTGGAACCCGGCTCAAAAATGTCAGTAACTGCTCTATTTCTATAAGAATCCGTAGGATATTTATTAAAAACATTGGGATTAAATGCTGGATACGAAGCCATTGCAAGAATCTCTCCTGTTTTCGGGTCCATAAAAACACCAATTCCGCTCTTTGCCCTGTATTCCTCTACGGCCCCACGAAGTACTTTTTCTACTTCATATTGAAAATCCCTTTCAATCGTAAGAACCATTTTAATCTCTGAAGCTTTTTCAGTGGGTTCTATGTATATAAAATTCCTCTTGCCATCCATCTCCACCAGAATTTCCACATTTTCACCTTTTAGATACTCGTCGTAATACTTTTCAAGTCCTGCCAGACCATCACCATCCACACCTACGAACCCCAAAACCGGAGCTGCCAGTTCTTTGTTGGGATAGTGTCTTTTATATTCCTCATGAATGTAAACTCCCTTTATTCCCGAAGATAAAATTTTTTCAGCTTCCCATGGAGTTATCCATCTTTTAACCCATACAAAGGGACTTTTCGCCCTTATTTTTGAAAGAACATCATCATAAGGAATTTCAAGAATAGAAGAGATTTTCTTGGCTGTTTTCTCGGGACTCTGAATTTCAGGTGGACGAATGTATACCGACGGAACCTTCAGACTCAAAGCCATAAGATTACCATTTCTGTCCACTATAACTCCTCTTCTTGAAGAAATTTTGATACTCTTATAACTTTGAGAAAGCATTTTCTCTTTATATTTCTCGCCTTTTAATATCTGGAGATATCCTGTTCTTGCCACAAAAATTATGATTATAAAGATGTATAATACGGAAATGAATTTTATCCTCCTGGAAATTCTATTGTTGTTTTTTCCCTTCTTACTTCTCATTTTTTATAACAGGAATAATTATTACTGTTCCATCCGCTGGTTCTTTCATCCCGAGCCTGTTACGGGCAATTTCTTTTATCCTTTCCGGACGGGAAAGGGTTGCTTTCTGAAGTTCAAGTTCAGAAATCTCTGAGGTCAGTTTGTTTTTCTCCATTTCCATACGGGTTATCTCTCTTCTCATCTCAATGGTAGTATGCCTTAAAATTATTCTTCCAAGAAGTGGTAATCCAACAAGAAGTGAACCAATTATCATCATCGGAAGGAAAGCTACAGAATCTTCCTTTCTTTTTCTCGTTCTTGTGGTGCTACCCATTTCTACCATAAAATTCAAAAACCCTCATCTTTGCAGAGCGAGCTCGTGGATTTTTAGCTATTTCCTCTTCGGAAGGTTGAATCGCCTTGCCAAAAACCATCTTTCCCCATCCATAGGATTCCCATGCTTTAAAGTGGTTTTTCACAATTCTATCCTCCACCGAATGAAAGCTTATAATCACTATCCTTCCATTTCTTTTCATAAAATATGGAATTTTGCCAAGAAAAATTTTCAGATTTTCTATCTCTCCGTTGACCTCTATTCTTATTGCCTGAAAAACCTTTGTGGCGGGATGAATTCTTCTTCTGCTCCTGTAAAATGTTAAAACTATCTCAGCAAGTTCATCCGCATATTCAATAGGATTCTTTTTTCTTCTTTTTACAATCTCCTCCGCAATTCTTCTCCCAAATCTCTCCTCACCGTATTCTTCAAAAATTCTCACAAGGTCTTCAAAGGGATATTTGTTCACAACTGTCCACGCAGTAATAAATTTATCGCTACCATCCATCCTCATGTTCAAAGGAGCATGAAATCTGAAACTGAATCCTCTTTCTGCAGAAAGCAGCTGTTCGGCAGAAACTCCAAGGTCAAGAAGAGCACCGTCAAGGAAAAATTCCTTTTCAAGATAATTTTCAAAAGAGGCAAAATTTCCGTGAACTATTTTACAAAATTCTTTATAAGGAAGGAGTCGTTCTTCCAGCCTTTTTATGGCAAACGGGTCAA
>JBBIVP010000036.1:0-13633 GCA_037439705.1 bacterium | reverse complement strand
TCTTCACCTGCAAGTATTGGAATTTTTTTAACAATAATAAACGGAAAGGGTTTCAAAAAGTTCAATTGGCAGAAGGGATTTTTATTTATTACATCCCTATTCCTTTTCATTTTTACCCTTTCTGACACATTTCTTTGTCTTTCAAAAATAGGAAAGAGCCTTGATGCCTCAATAAAATGGGGGAGGTTATCCTATGCTACTTTTCCAATTTCAGCGCAAAGGGCAACCACACTTTCCAATCTCTTCCTTGAAAAGTTCAGGAGGACAGGTGAAAAGGATTGTCTTGAGAAGGCAAAAGGATTTGGCGAAAGGGCAATTGACCTTGAAGAAAAGAACTACATCCATTATATGAACATGGGAACTGTATACCTGTATTTAAACGATATAAAGTCTGCACTCACAAGTTTTAAAAAATCAATTTCTCTTTGTTCCCAATGCCCTAAACCCTATGTATATGCTGGAGAATTGGCATTCAGAAACGGAATGGAGATGGAGGCTATGAGAATAGTGGAGAGAGGGCTTTCTCTTGAAAAAATTCTTCTTTCTGCTAATAACAATGAAGTAATTGATCTGATTGAACTCTACAGATTGAAAATTTTGATTTTGAAAAAACTGGGAATGAATAAGGAAATTGAGAAGGTCATAAAAGATGCTGTGGCACTCGGTGAAATAATAAAATCAAAGGGTCTCATCCACAGAAGGACATCAACAGGAAGGAGGGTTTTTGAGGTGATAGAGGAATTAAAAAATTACATGTGATAAATAGAAATTATGAAGCTCATAGTTCAGATTCCATGCTATAATGAGGAAAGCTCCCTTACAGAAACGATAAAGCATATTCCAAAAAGTGTGGAAGGAATTGATGAGGTGGAGATTATGGTTATAAATGACGGCAGCACTGATAGAACAGCAGAAGTGGGAAGAAGCCTCGGGCTTTATGTGGTTGACCTTCCACGGGTTGGACTTGCGAGGGCGTTTTCGTCAGGTCTGGAGAATGCGCTTAAAAGAGGAGCAGATATAGTGGTGAACATAGATGCAGACAATCATTATCCGGGGGAAATGATTCCTCAGCTCATAAAACCAATTCTGGAGGGAAGCGCAGGAATGGTCATTGGAGAAAGGGATATATATGATAAGAAAAAAACGGCTCTTATAAAAAGAATTTTTTACAGGATAGGTGCGTGGGTTGTCAGGTTTCTTACAGGGCTTGATTTAAAAGACCCAACGAGTGGGTTCAGAGCCCTTTCAAAAGAAGCAATCATGAGGCTTTCCGTAGCAACCAATTATTCCTATACTGTTGATACCGTCATTCAGTGTGCCATGAAAAAAATTCCAGTAGCAACAGTTGATGTAAAAACAAATCCACCCCTTCGTTCGTCAAGGCTTTTTAAAAGCCTTCCTCAGTTCATTTTTAACCAGGGAGCAACGATAATAAGGGTTTTCACATATTATAGACCATTATTTGTTTTTCTAATCCTCTCCCTCATTTTCTTTCTCTCTTCATTTTTTTTTGCTGGAAGGTATTTCTACTTTATAAGCATAGGTGAAGGAAGGGGACACATTCAATCCGTGATTGCCTCGGGCATCCTTTTCCTGACAGGTTTCCTCCTGCTCATTCTCGGATTGCTCGCAGACATGCTCGGAAACATAAGAAGACTCCTTGAAGAAGTAATTTATATGATAAAAAGGGAGGTGAGGGAGTGATGCTCTTTTTGACTGAATGATAAAATTGAATTTCAGTGTGATTTTAATAAGATAGTAAAATGCGTGTGCCTTTTTACAGACTTGAACTTGACAGAAATGAGATTGAAGAAGTTATAGATACACTTAAATCGGGATGGATTGGAACTGGTCCAAAGACAATAGAATTTGAAAAAAGGGTCAAAGATTTTATAGGAAGCAAGTACGCTGTCGCTTTGAATTCCTGCACTGCTGGATTACATTTAGCTCTTCTTTTGTATAATGTTAAAGAGGGAGATGAGGTGATAACAACTCCTCTTACTTTTTCTGCAACAGCAAATGTTATAGTAAATGTTGGTGCAACACCAGTTTTTGCGGATGTGGATAGAACCACAGGAAACATTTCTCCTCAAAAAATTGAAGAAGCGATTACAGAAAGGACAAAAGCGGTAATTCCTGTGCATCTGTACGGTATGCCATGTGATATGGACAGGATAATGGATATTTCGCGGAAATATAATTTAAAGGTGGTAGAGGATGCCGCTCACGCCTTTGGGAGCATTTATAAAGGAAAAAAAATTGGCACAATAGGTGATATTACATCTTTTAGTTTTTATGTTACCAAAAACATCACAACTGCAGAAGGAGGAATACTAACAACTGGCGATGAAGAGCTGGCTACTAAAGCCCAGATTTTGAGACTGCACGGTCTCTCAAGGGATGCATGGAAAAGGTACATTGAGGAAGAGACAAGACATTATGAGGTTGTCCTTCCCGGCTTTAAATATAATATGACTGACATTCAAGCATCTATTGGGCTACATCAACTTGCGAAATTTGAGTACCTCCAGAAAAGGCGGGAAGAAATATGGAGGCAATACGACGAAGCTTTTTCTACCATGGAAGAGATTGAACTTTTGAAAAGTGATGAGAGAGAAGGAACGTATCACGCCCGTCACCTTTATACGATTCTTCTCAAATTAGAGAAGATAACAGGAACTCGCGAAGAATTTGTAAGAATGCTCAATCAGGAAGGAGTTGGTACGGGAATTCACTTTATAGCATTGCACCTTCACAAATTCTATAAGGAGAAGTATGGATTTAAAAGAGGAATGTTTCCTAATGCCGAATATATATCTAACAGAACTATTTCTCTTCCATTTTACCCATACATGAAGGACGGGGAAGTAGAATATGTTATAAGAAGTGTGAAAAAGGTAATCTCCAAAATAAAAAAATGAAAATCCTGATAATAACCAGTTCCTATCCTGAAAATCCAGAGGATTCTGTAAATGCAGGGGTATTTGTTCGCGATTTTGCAAAGACATTGAAAAAGAAGGGGCATTCAGTTACTGTTCTTACCCCGAGAAAGGGAAAGAACAACTATGATGATGAAATAGATGTCATCTACTTCTGGTGGCTTGGAGAGGAAAAAACACTCACCAATCTAAACTTCAAAAATCCCATCAATATTTTTAAAGCCTTTTCTCTTCTGTGTAGCGGTTTAATAACTGGACTATACCTGTGTGCAAAGGAACGATATCACCACATTTTAGCCATGTGGGCAATTCCGTCAGGAGTTATTGCTTATATTCTTTATTTATTTACCCGCATTTCCTATTCTGTATGGGCTTTAGGGTCAGATATATGGATGTTTAAAAAGAATAGGTTAGGAAAAGTATTCCTCAAAATAATTTTAAAGAGTGCCAAGAATATATTTGCAGATGGATGGACGCTTGCAAAGGATGTTGAGGAGATAGCGGGTAAACCCTGCTCGTTTCTACCTTCATCAAGATTGCTTCCTCCTCCGCGCAAATTAAAGTTTGAAAGCGACAAAACCCATTTCCTTTTTATAGGGAGGTTTCACCCCAATAAAGGAATTGACATTCTTGTAGATGCGATATTCCTTCTTCCTGAAGAAGTGAAGAAAAAGTGTCATTTTCACATTTTTGGAGACGGCCCTTTAAAAATGGAGATAGAAAAAAAATTAGAAAAAAATCAGGAGTTAAAAAATTGTATTTCATTAAAAGGATATGCCAATCCGATTACAGCGTCTTCATACCTTCACGCCTGTGATGCTCTTGTAATTCCTTCCAGGATTGAAAGTATCCCGGTAATTCTTTCAGATGCAGCTCAAGCGGGTATTCCGGTCATTGCTACGGACGTGGGAGATATGGGAAAAATTGTGAATAAATATGAAGCAGGTGTGGTGGTAGAACCCACTTCTTCCAGCATAGCAGAGGGCATAATCAATTTTTTGAAGTGTAAGCCTCAACAATTTAGGGAAGGGATGAAACTTTTATATAAAGAATTTGATATTGAGAACTCCGTAAATAAAATTTTATCTTTTCTTAAAACGAAATAATTTAGTGAATGCTTTATCTATTAAAATCCAGAGTAAAATTACCAAAATTTCGGTAAAAGTTATCCATAAACGAGAAGATAAACTTATAATGAGCGCAGTTTCCTCAGGAATGATTTTATTTAAAAGTAGTATGAAAGCAGTTTCTCTAATCCCTATTCCGGCAGGGACTGGCAAAATAAGGATACTTAAAACTGATGTAAAAGAGAGGACAAAGGCTATGTAAAATATGTGGGTTATATTTAATGTGTAAAATGCATTTACGAATGCGAACAATCCAATACCACCTGTTACTACGGTATTTAAAAAATATAAAAAGAGGAGTTTATAAAATACTTTTGGTTTTATCGTTTTTTTCATGAATTCCGGATCCCTCGTAATTCTTTTTCCGATTTTTCTTGCTATTTTGAAAATGCTCTCTGGTCGTATCAAAGGAATTAAACTTAAAATTGCACCCGTTGATATAACTTCTAAATAAGGAACTCGCAATTCCGAAAAGATGAAAAATGGAATACTCAAGACCATTGTAATATATGAAGAAGTTATATCCAACAGAACTTCAAAAGCAGAAATCGTTATTATTGCAAAAGCTTCTGAAAAATTATGGGCTGTAAATTGGGTCCGGGATATCCAGTAGAATACCTTGCCAGGTATATATTTCCCAAATATTCCATATATCCATCCTTTCATAAGAAGAAAAGGTGAAAAAGAATTCCCTGCCCATTTGTTTAATAAAACCCACAAAAATGCTTTTGCATAGTAGTAAAGAAAAGCAAAAATGAAGGCTATTGTTAGCCATCTGTATCTTATCGTGAAGGCGTGATTTTCTAAATTGTTCCAGTTTTTTTCTAAATAATAAACAATAAACCCTATCGCTATAATAATAAGCGTTATCCTTAAAATTTTGAACCACTTCCGTTCTTGAATGGAATTTCTATTCCTCAATTTCTTTTATTACCTTTCATTTTTTCTTGATAAAATTTTATATTATGCATAAACTTTATCAATACAATGGGAAAGGAGTTGATAAAATATGGATTTAGAGTTATAAGTTCATTTTTTCGCAAAATTCTCCTTAAATTAAGAGGAGCAGAAATTGGCAAAAGGGTAACTATTGGAAAAATAAAGTTAAAAATTCCTCCGAAGAACCTTAAAATAGGGGATGGTGTAGTGATAGAAGATGGGGTTGTGATTGAAAGGATAGAAAGGATTGAGATAAAGGATTATGCAAAAATAAAGAGAGGAGTAGTAATTTCCGGGCATATTTTTGAAAGGGGAAGTGTTTATATCGGATACAACTCATGGGTAGGTGATGAGTCAATTATAGATGTGAAAAGGGATGTAATTGTAGAGGATAATGTGGGAATAGGAGCGAGATCCCAGATATGGACGCACGGATACTTTCCATCAAAGGCAGACGGATATCCTTATAAATATGGTCCTGTCAGGATAAAAGAGGGTGCATGGCTTCCGCCTGCGTGCATTGTCCTACCTGATACAGAGATAGGAAAGTTCACAATAGTAGGAACAGGTTCAATTATCACAAAATCCCTGCCGGATAGAACATTTTGTGCAGGAATACCGTGCGCGCCACAGCGTGAGGAGCACACTTATAAAAAGGAGTATGAAATTAGAGAAAAACTTCAATATGTGGTTCAATCCTTTGAGAATATATGGAATAAAATGGGCTTTAAAGTTGAAAGAAAAGATGAGGTGCTCAGGGCGAGGTTTTTCGTTTATTCATTTTATGTAATTCCTGTTGAAGATATAAAAAAAATAAAAGACATTTTTGATAAAACAAAGCCACCAAGAATTTTCCTCGCTACAGATGAATTCGACACAAAAAGCCTTCACAAAACCGACACGGTTATATTTCTGAAGAATAACACCTATCTGAAAAGGGGGACACAAGCAGAATATTTGTTTTTAAAGGTTTTACTTGACGAGTGTGTGTTAAGGCTCATTCCGGTTAATCACATTTAAAAAACACATAAAATTTTGTATAATTATAAAAGCTCCGAAGGAGGTAGCGGTCGCCTGTGCCTTATGCACAGGAGGAAAGTCCGGACTCCGCAGGGCAGGATGTCCTGCCGAAAGGCAGGATACTGGCGTCGCGAGGCGCTAGGAAGGAAAGTGGCACAGAAACTATACCGCCCGCTAATGCGGGTAAGGGTGAAACGGTGAGGTAAGAGCTCACCCCTTCTGCTCGAAAGGGCAGAAGTGGCAAAACCCCATCCGGAGCAAGACCAAGCAGGGGTTTGGGTGGCCCGCCCGTTAACCCCGGGTAGGTCGCTCAGAGTAATGACCGCTGATACAGAATCCGGCTTATTACCTCCTCCGGGGAGATTTGATAATTCCCGCTGAAATTTATAAAATTTATATATCCTATAATTTTTGGAAGAGTATGGAGGCTCAGTTGAAATCTAAGAACGAAAAAGGGCGGGCATTTCGCCTTCTCTTTCAGCAGTTAAAGAAGCGATTCTTTCTCTCGGAGAGGTCCTGAAAGAAGCGGAAGCGATAGGGATTATGGGTTCTTTAGCCAGGGGAGATTTTAATGAGAAAAGCGACATAGATGTTTTTGTGGTGGTGAAGGAAAGAAGATCCAATTATGATGCTGACCGAATCTGGTGGGAAAGGATAAAGGATGCTCTGAGTAAGTTCAGAAGGGATGTAACAGTTATAACCTATTCTGTTGAGGGACTGAAAAAGATATCCAACTGGTATGTATTAAGGCTTGCTTCGGAAGGGGTTCTTGTATATGATAAAGGAGGCATAAAAGAACTGTTTGAGAAAATATTAACCACTGCCAGAAAGGCGGGTCTGGTGGAAAGAGAGATCGGAAGCCACAAAGTTTGGTCCGCCCCAAATCTGAAACTCGGTGAGAGATTGGTATTAGAGGTAGAAGACTGATGGAGAATTATTCTGAATCTGAGCGCTGGATGAAAGATGCGAGGGATTGTTTTAACCACGCACAAAGATGTTTTAACGAAGGATACTGGCGTGGTGCGGTTCAGAACGCTCAGTTAGCAATTGAACTTTCAGTAAAGGCAGTGATTGCTTTATTTGAAGAACAGGACTGGACACATAGTCCCGATGGACAACTTAATAGAATTATTGAGGATAAAAAAGAGGAAATAAAAACTATGTTTGGGTATCAATTTCTGAATTTATTATCTAATGTAATCGAAGATATAAGGGTGTCAGCTCCATGGCATGGGTTGTCTGTATACGGGAAAGAAAAAGATGATGGAAGCGGCTGGATTCCTGTAGTAGACCTTTGCACGGAGGATATAGCTAAAGAACTGGTGACACGGGCACAAAGAACTATCACAGTTGTTGAAGAATTCTTGAGAGGGATAAAATAGATTCAGAAAAAAATTTTTTTCCAGATAACTAAATTTATAAATCTCCAGAGGCTCTCTTTTTTAAGAAGATGTGTTTTGTATTTCTTAACTTTTTTAGGATCAAAGAATTCGTCCTCATAAAGAAGAAATTCTTCAAAACAGTTCCACTTTTCAATAAGCCATTCCCTTTCAGGTGTTAGGAAACCCTTTTTGTCTTTCCTCCATCTGATTTCGTAAGGAACAATTCCCTTTACTGCATTTCTAAGAATGAATTTGCTCCATCCATTGTGTATTTTGAAGGCTCCAGGAATGCTCATCTGATGATTTATCAGGTTTATGTCATCTGAAAATGGGGTTCTTGCCTCTATGGAAAACCACATAGAATTTCTGTCCTCATACCTTAAAAGGGTTCTCAAACTCCTTTCAAGGAGTTTTTTTGAGAGTTCGTTCAGTGAAGAAATGAAAAATTCCTCATATTCTCTGAGATGTTTTCTATAAGAATCTAAAAAATCCTTCTTTAAACACATTCCTTCAATTTTTGCCATCTCCCTAAGTTTTCCCCTCAAAAATGATGGAAGGGTTTTCCAGGCAAAAAACTTCAGAATCCCTTTGAGGATGTATTCATAGCGAATTGGAGAGTTTGAGATTTTCAAAAATTCTTTAATGAAGGAAAGAACTGCAAAATTTTTTATCATTTCCAGAAAAAAAGATATGTAAAAGTGGGGGTATCCTGCGAATATTTCATCTCCACCCTGTCCGTCAAGAAGCACCTTTATTCCGTTTTCCTTTGCCATTTTCATAACCCTGAACTGGGCATATATGCTTGTGGATGCAAATGGAATCTCCTGTGCCATTATAAGTTCTTCCAGATCGTGAAGAAGTTCATCAGAAGACGGTGATACCCTGTGCCATTCAGCGCCAGTTTTGTTTACCACCGCTTCAGCCCACTTTTCCTCATCAATTTCTTTTCCGGGAAAAATTGCTGTAAAGACCTTCTGTTTTTCACCTATTTCCTTTAACCTCATCTTTTTATTTATTTCGTTGATTAAACAAGCAACCGTTGAGCTATCAAGTCCTCCGCTCAGGCATGTTCCAACAGGAACATCGGAACGAAGCCTCAGTGAAATGGCATCAACTATAAAATTTTTCGTTTCCTCCACATAATTTTTAAATTTTTTTTCATCAAATTTTTCCATTTTAAAATTTATTTCAGGTTTCCAGTAGGAAAACTTTCTAAAATTTCCTGTTGAAAGGTCATAAACAAAAGAGAATGCGGGCGGAAGTTCGTGAATGTTTTTAAAAAATCCTTCTTCTGGATTGTCGTCCCCGAAAAGAAGGTAATAAAACACTGCTTTTGGATTTATTCCTGTTTTTACATAAGGACTTTTCAGAATTGATTTTATTTCGGATGAGAAAATAAAAATTCCGGGTTCAAGGTAATAATACAGAGGCTTTACGCCCGTTCTATCCCTTGAACCGAAAAGGATTTTTTTCCTTTTATCGTATATCACAAATGCCCACATCCCGTTAAATCTCTCAACGCAGGTTTCTCCCCATTCCTCGTATGCTCTCAGAAGAACCTCTGTATCAGAATTTGAAAAAAATCTATAACCCATTTTCTTCAGTTCCTCCCTTAATTCTATGTAGTTGTAAATCTCTCCGTTGTAGGCAAGCCAGAGATTTCCATCTTCATTTCCCATTGGCTGATGGGCTTTATCTGAAAGGTCAATTATTGCAAGCCTTCTTACTCCAAAGTAAAGGTTAGCCTTTCCCTTGAAATCATCAATTGATTTCCCAGAAATCATGCTTTCCCTTCCAGAGAGGACTTGTAAACTTTCGTCAAATGTGTTTATTGCAATATATCCTTCATCGTCAGGTCCCCTCCTTCTGAAGGCATCTGTCATCTCCTTTATTATATGAGATGAGATATATCTCTGACTGAATATTCCCGCTATTCCACACATCTTGAGCTTTTTTCTTTCCTGAAAAAAGCAAAAAGGGCAAATGCAAAAATAGCGATATAGCAAATGTCTGTGGATAACGCTGAGCCGAGCCAGCCATATTTCTGAACGAGGAGGAGATTGAATGTTAGGGTGAAAAGGAAGCCAAAAAGTGCTCCGAGGGCATATATGTGATACTTTCCGATGCCAGCGAAGTAGTGGTAAAATATAATAGCAACTGCAAAAATTAAAATTCCCGGTGAAAGATAAAGTATAACCCTTTTTACCTCATTGAATTCGTTTCCAAAAATTATCACGAAAAAATGGGAAGGAATAAAAAAAATTGGAATAAGGGCAAGAAGTGTAAAAAGAAAACTCATCCTTGAGAACTTGAGGGTTAGTTTTCTTGCATAATTTAAATCATTTGTATTTGTTATTTTTGCGTACTGAACCGTGTATAAACTTGAGGAAATTATCCACAGAGATTCTGCTATTCCCACCCCAACTGAATATATGCCAACATCAGCAGGTCCTTTTAACTCATTAAGGACGAAATAAGTGAACCGGTAGTTCAGGTATTGAAAAAAATTAGCAAGTTGATTCATGAAACCAAGGTTTAACATCTCTTTTATAACAGAAAAGGAGAGTCTTTCCCCATCCTCAAGGAATTTTATCGTATGATAAATAAAGAATATCTGAAAAGATATTCCTATAAGATAAGATATGTAAAGAGAAATTATATAGGAATCCACAGTCCTTTTGTCAAACAAGAAACTCAATACACAAAAAATCATGATGAGGAAAAACATCTGAAGGACGAGGGATAGGTTGTAAATCCCCATCTTTTCAAAGGATTGGAAAAGGAAAAGGTTGGTCATAAATATTGATAGAAAGAATCCGAGAAAAAATATGTGGGGTATCAGAGCCATGGGAACCCATCTTCCGATGTAAAAAATTGCTGCAATAAAAAAACTTATTATAACTTCCCATAAATAAGAGAGCTTAATAATCCCAGCAGTTTCTTTTTTATTTCTGTGCCTTGGGTATATATAAACCAGCGAGGGTCCTCCAACGAATCCCCCAAAAATAGAGGTTATAAATATGGATGTTCCAAGAAGGCTCACAGTCCCCCTCCCTTCTGCTCCAAGGAGTTTTGCAGTCAAAAAAACCATAAACATCATTCCTGCAGAACAAAAAATTTTTGCTCCAAAGGTATTAAATATCTCTTTTGTCATTTTATTTTTTATTCTCTCTTTACCTTATATATAACGATTGAGCCCTCATAGGGTTTTGCTCCTTTTGTTGGAAATACAGCAACTGGTTGAAGTTCCTTCTTAATAGCAGAATAGAGTTCTATCATCCAAATATATCCATGTGACCTTCTGGAAACTCTCTTCCATTTCTCAATAGCTTCAGAAGGTTCTCCAATTATTACATAATCAAATTTTTTCTTTATATCTTCAATGTTGTAAGTGCCTGGTTTTTCATCTGAAAACCCAAAAAGTTCGGGGTTGTAATGGTATATTCTGTAAATATCATAACCGTTTTCATCTGCGAATTTCATTCTTATATCAAATGTCTTTCCGCTTATGTATGGCTCAAATTTTTTATATTCCTCAAATTCCCTCATAACAGATTCCATTTTTTCAGGAAGGGTGTAATGGAGTATGCCTGTCTCAATGAGTAATTTTTCACCTGACTTTATATTTCTTATTATCCATTCAAAAGCCATTTTTTCTGTTGGAGTCTCTGTAATCTGAGAAATCACCTTTTTGAGGGATATAAACAAAAGGGTAAATGATGTCAATCCAAAAAGGATGTATCTGTAAAATTGTTTTATATCAAATAGAAAGGTGAACAATAAAATCAAAAGAAATGGGATGAGCGGAAGAAGGTATTTATCAAAACACTGAGGGTAAAGAATTAGTGAAGAAAAATAAAGTGGAACAAATAGAAATGCGGGGTGGAGAAGCACATTTTTTTTTCTTTTTAAAAGGCAATAAAAGAATCCAATAGCGGAGATGAATATGAAAAACCATCCTGTAGCATCCTCAATAGCAGTTTTGATACCAAAAATTCCCTCACCAATTGTTCCGCCTAATCCACCAGCAACCTTTGCATATCTGAAAGCCCCTTCCGAAGAGGTTATCCCTAATATATCAAGAATAATGGGCAGGGCTGGTCCAAGGAATGTAAGGGTGATGTTTCTATCAAGGTTGAAGTATGGATATGGATTTATTATGGAGTTTCCAACTATTACTCCCAAGAAAGAAATGACAAGAACCAAAAATTTTTCCCTTCTTTCCCACCATATCAGGAAAATTATTGGGTATAAAAAAACAGCATATCCCTTCCCAGCAACTGCTAATCCTGTAAGAAATCCCTCTATGAAAAATTTTTTTGTCCCACCCTCATTATAAAGGCTGTAAAGATAAATAAGGGCTATAAGGAAAAGGGGAATTGCAGTGTTATCTTCCTTCATAACCCTTCCTATGACAACAGAAACAGGAAGGATTGAATACAAAAAAGCGGACAAGAAAAATCCTTCCTTTTTTTTGATAACATTGTATACAAAAATTGCCATCAAAAAGATAGAAAATGTTGATAGAATTGAACTTATAGTTCTCAAAATAAAATAAAGGTCGGATGGATCTCTCACAAATTTTATAGCCATGTCCTCTGGAGATTGAAAAATTCCCGCTATCCTGTTTATTAAATAATAAATTGAGCAGAAGAAAAAATTTATGAAGGTATGGGGAGCTGATTTTACAGCCTCTCCTACATTCAGATTGTATCCGAATTTCAGGGTTTCTCTGAGAATTAGATTTTCATCAGGAATTGCAGAAAAGGGCAGGTTTTTCCATATCCCGATGAACCTAAAAAGAAATCCAAAAAGAAGAATTAAAAAAAGAAGGGATTTTTCTTTATTTGAAAGTTCGGGAATTTCCACTATTTTTTCTTTCATATTCCCCCTTTTTTAAATCTGCCTCCATCATTATGCGGACGAGGTCTTCAAATTTTGTCCTCGGCCTCCAGTTCAATTTTTCCCTTGCCTTTGACGGGTCACCTATGAGAAATTCCACATCCGCGGGTCTGTAAAACCTTTTTGAAACCTCTACTATTACCTTCCCGCTCTTTCTGTCAATTCCCTTGGTATTTTCTTACTTTCGCTCCCATTATATTTCAAAGCCAGCTATTTTACCCGCCTTTTCAACAAACTCCCTAACCGAGTGTGTTTCTCCCGTAGCGATAACATAATCGTCGGGTTCTTTTTGCTGTAGCATGAGCCACATTGCCTCCACATATTCAGGAGCATATCCCCAGTCCCTTTTTACATCCAAATTGCCGAGAAGAATTTTTTCCTGAAGCCCGAACTTTATCCTTGCTAATCCATAGGTTATCTTCCTCGTAACAAATTCCAGCCCTCTTAAGGGTGATTCGTGATTGAAAAATATGCCACAGCATGCAAATAGCCCGTAGGATTCCCTGTAATTCACAGTTATCCAGTGAGCGAAAAGTTTTGAAACGCCGTATGGACTTCTCGGATAAAACGGCGTTCTTTCCTTCTGCGGAGTTTCTTGAGTTCTTCCAAACATCTCACTTGTTGAAGCCTGATAGAATTTCGTATCTGGTTTTATCATTCTCAGAGCCTCAAGAAGCCTCAAAACGCCGAGTGCATTCACATCTGCTGTGAAAATTGGCATCTCAAAGGAGGATTCAACGAAGCTCTGTGCTGCAAGGTTATAGACCTCATCCGGTTTTATTTTTTCTATTGTTCTCATTATGTTTGTGAGTTCAAGGAGGTCCATGTAGACAATTTTTACATCTTTTATTATGTTTAATTCCCTCAACCTCCAGTTTGTGGTCTCACCGTTTCTTCTGTCACCCCCCCATACCTCGTATCCCTTTTCAAGAAGAAATTTTGCAAGATATGCTCCATCCTGTCCCCTTATTCCTGTAATAAGAGCCTTTTTAGCCATCTCTTTCTCCTTTTTTAATTTTTTATCATCTAAAACAGTATAAATCAAAAGGTAAAAATATCAAAGTTTGATTTGTATAGGTGGTCATTGGTTAATAGATGGTATCCTTTGTATGAGAATTTATGTTTTGTTTAAGAGGGAAGAAGATTTTAATTTGGGGGTGTGAGGTGGTGGATGATGATGGAGGGGAAAAGTGCGATGGATTCAGGGAGATTGAGGGGAAAGGGTTTCCTACTTTCATGGGCTTACTCCTTCTATCATTTTCATAAGATATCCTAATGGGGGAAGCCCCCTATTTCAACAATTTTCTTTATCATCTTATGAAGA
>JBBIVP010000035.1:6831-13693 GCA_037439705.1 bacterium | reverse complement strand
GGTGGATTTGGATTTCCTGTGTAAAATCCAGTGTTTTTTATATCGTGCTTGAACTCTGGCCAGGGCAAAAGGTCTGGAGATTGTATTGGTTTGTGAAAATTGAAATTTTTGCCCATTTAAAAATTTTAATTTTGTCTTATGTCAAGGAAATCAAAAATCCCTTCAAAAAAATCTACAAAAAAACCCACTTTTTCAGAACACTCTTTTCAAAATCCATGATTTAAAAACCCCCCTTAATTATCCAATTCAAAATTGTAAAATGACGCATAAGTGCATCCCCTTGAAATCCTCCTAAAAAATGTTAAATTTAGTTTATGCATCCTGTTTTATTTAAGATATTCGGGATAGAAATCTACACATACGGAATACTTGTTGCGGTTGGTTTTATCGTTGGAATTTCCATCGCTATAAAAGAAGGTGAAAGGTTCGGAATAGAACCTGTAAAGATGATTGACCTCTCATTTTTTGTCGTCCTTTCAGGACTTCTCGGCGCAAGGATTTTCTTTGCAATATCAGAACCCGAACTCTTCAAAGACAAACCCTTAAGTGTGCTCAAAATATGGGAAGGCGGATTCGTCTGGTACGGGGGATTTTTACTCTCCATTATTACATGTTTTATATACTCCGTTTTGAGAAAAATTGATTTCATTAAACTCCTTGATGCCCTTGCTCCTGCGGCTGCTATGGGACTTTCAATTGGAAGGTGGGGATGTTTTTCGGCAGGATGCTGTTACGGAGAAATTACCCTCTCAAAAATAGGAGTGAAATTTAAAGAAATAGGTTCAATTGCTCCACTTGATATCCCGCTTCATCCTACACAGATATACTCTTCCTTTGCCAATTATGTGGTATTTCTGATTCTGATGGCATCAATGGAGGAAAAAATTTTGAGCATCTATGACATATATGCGCTCGTCTTCTTTTTCCTTGTAAGGTTTTACGCATACGATTTCCCCTTCAATCCAATCCTTGACCTCTCCATATTTATAATTTTCATTTCTGTTTTTTTTTGGTTTAAGTTTTTTCTTTCAAAACTTCTTTCTCCTCTCAGAAAAAGGCAATTCAGAGGAATGGGAGCATCCCTTTATCTTCTTACATATCCTGTTTTCAGGTTCATAATTGAGTTCTTCAGAGGAGATGACAGGGGAAACATCGGTCCTTTTTCAATTCCGCAGTTCACAAGCCTGATTCTATTTTCCGTCGGCATCTTTTCTTTCATATACATGAGGAACAGAAGTGAAAAGGGATTATAGTGAGAAGGAAAAATTTCATTCCCTCGCTCACAAAAAGAAGGTTCCCTCAAGGGCTTTTTTCAAGATTGAAGAGATAGTTGATACGGTAATAAAAAGAAGGTTTGGAGCAGTTATAGACCTCGGTTGCTTTCCGGGAGGATGGTCTTCATTTCTTTTGAAGAGGGCAAATCGGGTAGTGGGAGTGGATTTAAAAGAAACTGCCATTGATGATAAGAGGTTCTTTTTCATAAAGGGAGATATTCTGGATACCAATACAATGGAAAGGATAAAAACGATTATTTCCTACGCGGATGCGGTCTTTTCTGATATGTCTCCGAAAATTTCAGGAATTCCTGATACCGACCAGGAAAGAAGCTTTGAACTTTTTCTTGCTTTCATAAAAGTGGTAAAGAAATTCCTGAAAAATGGAGGAATTGGCGTTGTTAAGGCATTTTATGGAGAAAGGTTTCCTGAGATTTTGAAGGAAATGAAAAAGCAATTTGAAATGGTTAAAACCATAAAACCTTCTGCATCAATGAGGTCTGCAAAAGAAGTATATCTTGTGGGAATAAATTACAAAAAGGAGGAAGAAAATGGAATACATTCTGGCAATTGATGAGGGAACCACCGCAACAACAGTCATACTTATTTCTTCTTCCCTTGAGGTGATTGAGAAGGTTTCCCTTGAGATTTCACAGTTTTATCCGAATAAGGGATGGGTTGAGCACGATCCGGAGGAAATATACGAAAAGACAATGAATGCTGTAAGGCTTGCCATTGAAAAAAGCAAAATCGACCCGGGAAAAATAGCTTCCATCGGGATAACAAATCAAAGAGAAACAGTGGTTGCCTGGGATAGAAAAACAGGTAAACCCCATGGAAAGGCAATTGTATGGCAGTGCAGAAGGACCGAGAAAATTTGCGAGAGACTGAAAAAGAGAGGTCTTGAAAAAACTATAACCGAAAAGACAGGGCTTGTGATAGACCCCTATTTTTCAGCCACAAAAATTGCATGGCTTTTAAAAAATGGAATCCCTTCAAAGGATCTCGCTTTTGGAACAATTGACAGCTGGCTACTTTTTAAACTCACAGGTGGAGAAGTTCACGGAACAGATGTGAGCAATGCTTCAAGGACGATGCTTTTCAACATAAAATCCCTTAAATGGGATGAGGACCTTTTAAAACTTTTAAGAATAAAAAGGGAATTTTTGCCGGAGGTTTTTCCTTCCTCTGGAATTTTTGGCAAAACAAAAAACGCTTCCCCGCTTCCAGACGGAATACCAATTTCAGGTATTGCTGGAGACCAGCAGGCAGCACTTTTCGGGCAGTGTTGTTTTAAAGAGGGAGATTCAAAATGCACATACGGAACAGGAGCGTTTCTTCTCATGAATACTGGAAAAAAACCTGTGAAATCAAAACATCGGCTCCTCACCACTATCGCATGGAAGATTAAAGAAAATGTCACCTATGCCCTTGAGGGGAGTTCGTTCATAGCAGGTGCTGTTGTTCAGTGGTTGAGAGATGGTTTGAGAATAATAAACTCTTCATCGGAAATAGAAAAAGTAGCAGGAGAAACAAGCGGAGGAGTTGTTTTTGTGCCTGCGTTTGTGGGTCTTGGCGCTCCTCACTGGAGAAGTTCTGCAAGAGGAATTATATGGGGTATAACAAGGGATACAACAAGGGAGCATATTGCAAGGGCTGCTCTTGAAGGTATAGCGTTTCAGGTTCAGGAACTTCTTGAAAGTATGGAAAAAGACCTCGGCAAAAAAACAAAGGTAATGAAGGTGGACGGAGGTGCTTCGGTGAACAACATTCTTATGCAATTTCAGGCTGATATAACCGGAAAGAAAATTGTAAGACCCAAAATCCTTGAAACCACCGCACTCGGAGCAGGAATGCTTGCTGGATTGGGAGTTAGAATTTTCTCCTCACTGGAAGAGCTGACAAAGGTATGGGTTTTTGAAAGAGAATTTATCCCGTCCATGAATGAGAAGGAAAGAAAAGAAAGGCTTATGTTATGGAAAGAGGTGGTGAAAAAGGCTTAAAGGAAAAACTGAAAGCTCTTCTTTCAGAGATTAAAAAGTCAAAAGTTCTTGTTATAGGTGATGTGATGCTTGATAGATACATTTATGGAATATCTGAAAGGTTATCCCCTGAGGCACCTGTTCCTGTGGTAAAAGTTGTTGAAACAAAGGAAATGCCGGGCGGTGCAGGAAATGCTGCAATGAATATATGCTCAATAGGAGGCATCGCTTATTTAATAGGGGTCATAGGCAACGATGAGGAGGGAAAGAAGTTAAAGGAAATCGTTCAGGAAAGAATGGGATATTATCTCATAAAGGAAAAGAGGCAGACAACAACAAAAACCCGCGTGATTTCCCATTCCCAGCATATTGTGAGATTTGACAGAGAAGATACACACCAGATTGAGAGGACTACCGAATTTGAAATAATTGAGAGACTGAAGGAATTGAAGGAAAAATTCAAGACTGTTCTTATATCGGATTATGGAAAAGGTGTTATAACACAAAAAATTAAGGATTTTGTAAAAAGCAATTTTTCAAGGGTTATAGTGGACCCATTTTCCAGAAACTTTCCACTCTATAAGGGGTCTTTACTCCTTCTTCCCAATGCTAAGGAAGCACAGGAAATATCAGGAATTTTAACCTCTGATGAAGCAGGCTGTGAAAAGGCTGGGAAGATTTTGATGAGAAAAGGAAACTTCACATGGGTTCTTATAAAAAGGGGAGAAAAGGGGATGATTCTCATAGGGAAGAAAAGAGTTGAAAGAATTCCAGCGGTTTTGAGGGAGGTTTATGATGTGGCTGGAGCCGGAGATACAGTTGCAGGAATAATTTCAGCAGGTATCGATGTAGAAGGAGACATAAGAAGTTGTGCCTACCTTGCTTCCATAGGTGCAAGCATTGTTGTGGGAAAAACAGGGACCGCAACCCCTTCTCCAGATGAAATTTCTGACGAAATAGAATTGAGCTTTCAGAAAAAATTATTCAAAGAATGATGATATGTTTATCAAACCCTGCGTGAGGGAATCAACCGTCTTAACTATGCTCCGCTTGAACCCCCCTCCTTCTCTTCTTTCATCAAGAGAAACCTCAACAGGTTCCTTTAATCTTCTCCCAAAGGAATCAAAAATTATCTGAACAGTTGGTATTAATGGGTCCTTCGGATTCAACTGGGTGACCACCGCTATTTCATTAGTATCAAGCCGAACAATTGAACCCACAGGATAAATTCCAATGGCATTGACGAAAGCATCAAAAAGTTCATCGCTGAAACCCTTTCCAACCTTTCTTCTCATAATGTCTATCGCCTCTTTCGGGTCGAACCTCTTCTGGTATGGTCTCTGCGTGGTCATTGAATCGTATGTATCAGCAATCTGAATGAGGTTGGCTTCCTTTAATTGCCTTTCTCCGGGTTTCAGTTTTGGATAACCGGAAAGGTCGTATCCCACATGATGCTGATAGACATAAATGGAGACAACTTTTGGAATATCATCCATCTCCTGAACTATCCTTGCTCCATCCACAGGATGTTTCTGCATTATTGCCCACTCTTCTGGTGTGAGCGGTGCTGGTTTCAAAATTATGTTCTTAGGTGTATGAACCTTCCCTATATCGTGCATGAATCCTCCGAGCCCTATTTTCATAACCTCCTCGTTGCTCATGTTCATAGCTTTTGCCACTGCCATACTGATTATCCCCACATTCACGCAGTGAGAAAATGTATATTCGTCAAAGTGTTGAATCATAACCATTCCAAAGAGGATGTTTTTATTTTTTGTGAGGATGTTGTTAAATTCAGTTATAACCCTTATGGCATTCCTGCTGCTTGAGACCCTTCCGAGCCTCGCTTCGTTCATTATTTCCATTACTGTTTTCTTCGCATCTTTATATGCCTTCCTCGCCCTATCCTTTATATCCTCAACCTCTTCCGGATACACTGATATGTGTTTTATGGCGAGCATTTCCAGACTTTTCTCTATATCTTTCACAGCCTGCTCACCGCTTGATTTTAGAGTTGAGAGAAGGGAAAAAAACTTTATTATCTCTTCGGAAGAAATTCCTCTTTTGAATTCAATTCCACCTATTTTTATGGTTGCAAGGATTCTCCCCAGCACCTTTGCAGACTGAATTGAGTAGATTGGAATTCCATTAAAGGCGATAAGTCCTTCTTTTATGGCTATATAGGAAGAACCCTTTTCAAAAAGAATGGGACGGAGGTATTCAACAGCCTTCTCACCAGCCCTTATAAGTGATGGATGATTTGGGGGATAAAGTTCTATGTTCATCATAAGAGCATTTAAAGAGTTAACAATGTCTTCTTCAAACTTTGTCATCAGATACCTATCCTTTCAGATATCCTGAAAAGGGTTTCAATTGCTCTTTCTTTCAAATCATTTCTTTTTCCAAAAATATAACCCTCAAGGAGGCCCACTGCTTCAGGGGTTCCAACAATTTCTATTGCAGTCAGTGCGGAATCTACCAGGTCTTTATCCCTTGGAAGTTTTGCGGACTCAATTATCTTTTTTGCGAGACGAAGGGCATAAGGAGACGAAATTTTTGCCATAGCAAGAACGCATTCCTTTTTCATATTTAGATCATCCGAATACATGAACTTATAAATTATCGGCTCAATGCTTTTGTCCCTTGTATCCCCTAATGCTCTTATCAGGAGTGGCTTCGTCTTATCATCTACCTCATCAAGGATTTTAAGAAGTGTTGAAATGGCTTCGGGCACCTTTATTTTTGATATTGCATTTATTGCCTCTTTCTTAACCCTTTCATCCTTGTGGAAAGCAAAACGGTAAATCAGCTCAATTGTTTTCCTATCACCTATCTCGCCAAGAATGAATAAGCAGTTTCTCAAAACGAACCAGTTTTTATCGTTGAGATATGGCGTCAGGTGAGGGATAGCCTTCTTTCCAAAACGAATTATTATTTCTGCCATAAATCTTCTTCCTTTTACGGACTCCTCCACGAAAAGGCTCTCAAGGATGTATTTTATTGTTGTCTCACCCATCATTAAAAATATATTTCCGTATTCAACCAGTTCATCCGCTGACAGAGTTTTGACCTTATTTATGAGATAACCAACAACCCTTTCATTTGAAATAGACCTCGCAGCCTCACCGGTAATCCTTCTTATCTCATGTGGTTTTTTCTGGTCTATAAAAATCCTTGAGAATTCAAGAAAAACAACAGGAAGAATTTTGAAATCCGACATGGTTACCAGTTCCTGGCACCTGTTAACAATTTGTTTAAGAATGCTCTCATATTCTTTGAGGTCAGAAATTTTCTTTAACTTCTCCACCAGTGCGAGAACATCCTTTTCCTCTTTACTGAATTCTTCAAGGGATATAGAAACTTCCGTCTCTTCCTCTCCATATTCCACTCCCCTTCCTTCTTTCTCTATCTCCTCTTCCGCTTTAAGAAGAAAATCCATCACCTCAACCCTTATTCCATTTATTTTCATTGAAGTTATTATCTCTCCCGCCCCTCCCATTCTTATAACCTCCTCCGGTTCCATCTGGAAGAGGGTAATAAACTTTTTGAAATCCTCAACACTTACGAAGGAATCAATCATCAATGTTTTTACTCCTCTTACAAATA
>JBBIVP010000035.1:0-6821 GCA_037439705.1 bacterium | reverse complement strand
GGCAAGTTCTGAAAACTTTCTCTCTTCATCCGGATTGAGTCCTCTTACGCTAAATCCTTCCCTGTGAACATCAATTTTTATCCTTCCCAATTCTTTTAAAACTTTCAGAAACACTCCGTAGGATTCTGTCAATATCTTTTCAAGGGCAGGATGATTCGGGGGATAGAGTCTCATCCCCTTTATTGATTTAAAAATTGAAAAAAGGATTGTCCTTGCACCTTTCAATTCGTCCATTGATAAAATTATAAATGATAATCCTTTAAATTTCAAAGTTAAGTTTGAATTTCATAAAAATTGGATGTAAAAATATAAATGTGCCTGGGTGGCGGAAAAGGTAGACGCAGAGGACTTAAAATCCTCTTCCGGTTAAACCCGGAGTGCCGGTTCAAGTCCGGCCCCAGGCACTAAAAAGGGGGAAGATATGGGAATGCTTGATGGAAAAATCGCAGTCGTAACAGGTGCAGGTAGAGGAATTGGAAGGGAGACAGCAATCCTTTTTGCAACGGAAGGAGCGAAAGTGGTCATAAACGACATAGATGAGGAACCCCTGAAGGAAACGCTTAAGGAAATAGAAAAAATCGGCGGATAGGCTGTGATCTTCATTTGCGATGTTTGAAAAATATTTTTCTGTGAAAATCTTATGAAGTGCGGAGGTGTGCTCTGAAACTTCTCAATAGATATTCTCGCAAACATTGCGGGAATAACAAGAGACGCAGTGATCCATAAGATGCCCGAGGAATGGTGGGACCTTGTCATAAATGTGAACCTGAAGGGCACCTTTAATTGCATTCAGGCAGCCGCTCCATATATGAGGGATGTAGCAAAAAGGGAAAAGGAGAAGGGAATTATAAAGCACAGAAAGATAATAAATACCTCTTCCACCGCTGCACTGAGAGGAAATCCGGGTCAGATAAACTATGTGGCTGCAAAGGAAGGAATTATAGGAATAACGAAGGTTGTGGCAAGGGAATGGGGAAGTTTCTACATAAACTGCAATTGCGTTGCTCCCGGATTTACAGAAACAAGACTCACCGCTCCGAAAAAAGAAGGAGATATTCTTGGAGTTCCTCCCGAACAGAGGGAAGCCACCATAAAGATGATACCATTCGGAAGACCCGCAACCCCGCTTGACATAGCCAAGGTATTTTTGTTCTTTGCATCCCCTCTATCTGATTATGTAACAGGTCAGGTGATAAATGTAAGCGGAGGACTTGTTGTATAAATAAACATGCTCTCTATATCTTCAAAAACCTCACTTTTTGGGATTATAGGGTGTCCGGTGAAACACTCCCTTTCTCCCGTAATTCATACAAACTGTTTTTACAGGGATAAAGTGGATGCAGTTTATTTAGCCTTTGAGGTCAAAAATAAAGACCTGAAAGATGCAATAAAAGGGATAAAAGCCCTCAGGATAAAGGGGGTGAGTGTGACCGTTCCTCATAAAAGCACATGTATGAAATACCTTCACGAAATAGATGAAATGGCAAAAAAAATAGGAGCGGTGAATACAATAATCAACAGGGATGGAAAGCTTTACGGATATAATACTGATTATATCGGAGTTAAGGAGGCTTTTGAAAAAAACGGTGTAAATCCAGAGGGAAAGAAAGCGCTTATGATTGGCTCCGGGGGCGCAGGAAGGGCTGTTACCTTTGCTCTGTGTGAAATGGGTATAGGAACAATTTTTATAGCAGGTATTATAAAAAATGAAATGAAGAAGCTCAAAGAGGATATAGAGAAACACTATCCATCCGTTTCAGTGGAGTGGTTTATGAGGGATGAAAAAAAGGAAATTGAGATTGGAAGGGATTGTGAAATCATTGTAAATTCCTCTCCAATTGGGATGGAACCGGATACTGAAAAGACGCCAATTTCTCAGGAAGTTTTCAAAAAGGGACAGGTTCTATTTGATGTTGTATATACGCCACCAATAACGAAATTTCTTAGAGAGGGAAAGAAAAGGGGATTGAAATGCATTTCCGGAGTTGACATGTTTGTATACCAGGCAATGGCGCAATACAAACTTTTTACGGGCATAAAAACATCTGAAAGAAGAATAAGGGAAATACTGAAAAAATACATATGAAAATTGTCCTAATAGGTTACAGGGGAAGCGGAAAAACAACAATTGGTAAAATCCTGTCAAATAAACTTGGGCTAAAATACATCTCCACAGATGAAGAGATAGTGAGAAGAACCGGTAAATCCATTCCCGAATTTGTCAAAGAGCATGGCTGGAAGAGGTTCAGGGATGTAGAAACACAGGTTGCAAAAGCACTATCCGATGAGGATAATATTATTATAGATACTGGAGGAGGCATCGTTTTGAGGGAAGAAAATGTGAAAGCCTTAAAAAAGAACGGATTTGTTATTTTTCTTTCCGCTCCTCCATCTGTCCTCGCAGAGAGAATAAAAGATGATACCATGAGACCGCCATTAAAAGAAGGAAAGACCCACTGGGAGGAGGTAAAGGAAGTCCTTGAAGAAAGGCTTCCGTTTTACAGAAAAGCAATGGATGTGGAAATCTCAACGGATGGAAAAAATCCTGAAGAGGTTTGTGAGGAAATAATAAAAATTTTGAAAAAATGAGAAAATTATTTCTCTCAATGCTTTTTGTTTTTATCTCTTCCTGTGGAGAGACTGCCCAGGACCTCCTATGCATTGATAGAAATGGGGTTACAATGGAAGGAAAAGAATGGAGGTTTATTCCATCACTCGTTTATGATGTAGAAAATGAATTAAAAGGAGACCTTTACCTTCCTGCAAAGGGATTTGAAAAACCATATCCAGCAATTGCCTTCAATCATGGAGGTGGATGGACTGCAGGAACAAGAAGTATGGTAAATTCTAAATACTGGGGAGAGCACTTTGCATGCAGGGGATATGCATTTTTTGATGTGGACTACAGACTTGCTCCATCTATAAAATTTCCTCAGGACATAAGGGATGTTAAGTGCGCTATAAGATGGCTTAAGGGAAATTCAGAACTTTATGGGATTGATAAAGAAAAATTCATCTCTATGGGTGGTTCTGCAGGAGGGCACATAACTGCAATGATAGCAGTAACTCCTGATGATGAGTTTTTCAAACCAACCTGTAAGGTATTCCCTGAGGAAAGCGTTGAGGTGGATGCCGCAATTCCATTTTATGGAGTTTATGACTGGACGAAATGGTATTATCAGTTCGGAAAATTTCTTGATCTCGGAGAGGTATATCTCGGAGAAGACCCTCCTTCAGATGAGATTCTTAAAAAGGCTTCACCAATTTTTTATGTTGAAAAGACAAATGCTCACTTCCTCATAATTCATGGAACAGGAGACCCGATTCCAGTTGAGCAGGCTCTTGATTTTCACAATGCCCTTCTGGAGCACGGAAAGAAAAGCGAGCTTTTGCTCATTGAGGGTGCGAATCATGCCTTCGATGACATGATAAACTCAAAATTTACCGAAGAGGCGGAGAAAAAAATTGATGAATTTCTGATGGAGGTTTTTGGAAGATGAAGAGGGCATTTATTCTTTTTTTCTTCATCATGACCTGTATGAACGAAAACGAAAGGGATGCTAAATGGTATCTTGAAAATGGATTTTACAGAATCTCATCTGCCCTTTACGAAGAAGAGGTCAAGAAAAATGAAAACAATTGCTCTGCCCATTATGGGCTTCTCCTTTCAAGGTTTCTTTTTTTCCTGAATTACATCATAACATCTTCAAGCGTCTCCGGTAAGTGGATTTCAGAGTTTCTTCCACAGGAATACGGAGACCTGGATACAATTGTCGAAACCAACCTCATACCAATGAGGGAACATATGATAATCCCCATAATCTCGTCTGCACAGAGCGTGATTGAAAGAAATTGCAGTTTCAGGACAGAAAACGGAATTGAGTTTACAATAAGTGTTATTCCTGAAAGAAAAATATGGATAGGAAAGGAATTTTTGAGAAAGGAGGCATATTTTGTAAGAGGGGTTATGGGATTCATAAATGCCTTTATATCCTTTATATCAAGTCATGACCTCAGCATGAATTATGGGATTTTACTTGAAACCCTCAATTCTGATTACATAAGGGATAAGTTCTCCTATGACATAATCGGGCTAATAAGGGAACTTGGAATTATAATGGATTCTTCTCCTGAATTTCTTGAATGGAGTGAAGAAAGGAAAGAGATGTTCAATTACACATCTCCTTCTCTGATTGGAGCACTTGAGGACATTGCTTCAGGAATAGAGGAAACTTTTTTAACCGAAACTGGAAAAGAGGATGCCTTCTTCTCCTATATTGATAAAAACAAAGACGGAAGGGTAAACATTGGCGATGAAATAAGAATAGGCATATTGAAGTTCTATTCTGAGGATGGAGAGCCTTTTCCTTTTGAACTCCCTATAAGAATTTCAGATGACCTTTTTGGACTTTTTTTCTTTTCCCTCGGAGAGGATTATATAAAAAATCTTGTTCTATTTTTAAGGAATTTATCAAAAAGTATATCCAATGGGAGGATTTTAAACCTTTCTGAATTCAACGAAATAGTTCCATACAGAATCCCGATCTTTCCGGATACCATTTCAATAAACCTCAAAAAACTCATTCCAGATAATTACAAAAATGCGGTTCCATTGAGAAGAATGCTTCCCCTCTGGAAGACGATAAACCGAAAGACAATTTTCCTTGTAGAGGGTGAACTCGGAAAAACTGCTTATAAATCAATGGAGATTGGAGATGGCATTTTTTGCTGGACATGCCTTCCTGGAAAACACTTTCCTAAAGAATTATATGGTCTTGAAGAGATTGATGACGATTGCCTCTCAATAAAGCCACCTTATTTTGAAATTAATAAAATGAGGATCCCCTTAATTTACATCTACTGGCATGACCCTACATTCAACAATTCAATATATGTTGACCTTTCTTCAATAAACAACTGTCCTCCGGATGAGAATTATTCTGGAAAGGAAATCCTCGGCCACAATTATTCACTCAACAAGGCGCTAAATTACCTCTTACCCCGTTTTTTTGAATTCTTACATCAATTAAACTCAGCAATCAGCAATTAAACAATTACGGAAGCCTCTCAACCGTATAATCCGGATATAACCAGTTTCCACAAATATCGCTCGGTCTATTTTGAGCATAGAAAAGTGAACCTCCCTGAATGGTAAGTTTGCAGTCCTTCAGGTTGCAGTTAGAAGAATTGGTGAACTTGAGTTTCCAGAGTGTCCTTGTCTCCTCTTCAATGGTTGTTGATATTGCCTCTCCATCACAATCTCCTCCTGCACATTGACAGGTGCAATTAGGGCGATCCGGATCCCCACTTCCTTCAAGGATTATATCATCTGCAGAAAGGGTTGATAACTCAAGCCTATCATCGTTAAGAGCAGGTGTTTTAAAGGCAATCAATAGTTCATCCTGGTTAAGTGAATACCCCTGTAAGGGTGAATTTTGAGTCCATACCCCTTGAACCTCAAGGTAATTGGGCGGTATGGGAGGTATGAATGGCCCATTCAGCCATGGAATGGTGTCATTAAAGTTGTCAAGTATGCTCATCTCATATATTCCATCCTCGTTTCCATCAAGGGTATTTCCCTCTTCATCCTTTACTGAATAACTTATGATTAGCCTTAAACCATTTATGTCCTTATCCTTTCCTGATTCTATTATAAGAAGGGTGTATGGAGCACAATTGGATATTCGGGTTTGAACAGATGTTGTTACAGACAATGGGCTTCCGTCAATGAGGCTTATATTCCTGGGTATAAGCGTTGATGCATCCATTATGTTGTCCAGAGGATCTGGTGTCTGGAAGAGAACAAATGCCTGATTGTCTTTTATTTCTGTGCCGAATGGTCCTGGATTTGATGAAGTATATACAGCCCATACACTGTTTGTTGTAGGAGGTGGTTCACCATCCTGTGTTACATAGAATTCAAAGATTTTATCGTTGTCAATTCCGTCTGGTTCAGAGTCATTGCATATTAATTCCCTCTGAAATACCCCATTAACAGGGTCTGTTATTGGAAACTTGTGGATGGAATTGCAGTGGACAATTATAACATACCTTCCGAGGCTTAGAGGGGATGTATTTGGTCTGAAGTAAAAGTCCTGATAATAGGTATTTACATAGCCAGTGGTTGTTTCGCGAGCAGAATCAATGGATATCAAATTCCCTATATTGTTCGGGTCCTCAACCCACCATGTTCCAGTTATTAAATTTCCGTCAGGTCCCCTGATTTCAACATTTGAACTATTTATATCCGATTTTCTTATGTAAGAATCAAACCAGATGTTAATCCTTTCAGGAAAATATGCATCACTGAGTTCGGGTGTGAGAAAATCCCCACCATCCCTTGAATAAACCTTCGCAAATTTTAAGTCGTAATTATATGCTCCTGGAAATGGAGAAGGAGTGATTAACTCGCTTAAAAGTGTTATAAAATCTGATGGTGAATCATTGTAATCGTCATTGATAGCTCCAGCATTTCCATCCATCTCAATTCCGAGAATGCTTTTTGTATTCTCTGAGCCAATGGTCAAAAGGTAATTGTCGCATTCCCTTCCTTCATCAGGAAAGCATATCTTCTTTAGCCTTGCTATTCTATTTCTTGTGGATCCACCAACAGTTCCAAAATTTCCCCCAATTATGATTTTTCCATCAGATTGAATGGCAATGGAAGAAACAGAATCATCTGCATCAGGGTTGAATGAATCAAGGCTTCCATCTGGGTTCAACCTCGCTATATAATTCCTCTCTTCTCCATTAACATTTGTAAAACTTCCCCCAATTATGATTTTTCCATCAGATTGAATGGCAATGGAAGAAACAGAATC
>JBBIVP010000034.1:0-14055 GCA_037439705.1 bacterium | reverse complement strand
ATTCAAAAATAAACCAATTGCCAAAAATATCCCCTCCTTTTTAAGAGACCATTTCACAAAATACTTGACAAGAGAGATATAATTATTTATTATTAGTATTATGATAATAAAATTAATATTTAGGAGGACAAGATGAGGCTTTCAACAAGGGGAAGGTACGGGATGAGAATACTCCTTGAGCTGGCTTTAAACTATGGAAAGGGCTTCATTTCCGTAAAAGAGATATCAAAAAAACAGGGGCTCTCAAAAGGATATGTGGAGCATATAATAGTGGCTTTAAAGAAGGCAGGAATTGTGAAAACAAACAGAGGAAAAGATGGAGGATGTTCGCTTGCAAAAAATCCTTCAAGTATCACCCTGGCTGAAGTTTTAAATGTTCTTGAGGGACCACTTTCACCTGTTGAATGCATTGAGGATGTTAACCTTTGCAAAAGAATAAAAACATGTGCGGTGAGGGATGTATGGATAAGGTTAAAGAATACAATAGAAAGCTTTCTTCACTCCATTACCCTTGATGAGCTGAGAAAGATTCACGCGGAAAAAGTTGGTAGAGATCAATATATGTATTATATATGAGGTTTGAGATGTTTAAAAGGATAAAGGAAGATATAAAAACTGTTTTTGAAAAAGACCCTGCTGCCAAAAATACTCTGGAGGTGATCCTGTGCTATCCGGGAGTTCATGCTCTCTGGCTTCATCGCATAGCCCACTGGTTTTACAAAAAAAGGTTTTACACAATTGCAAGGATAATTTCTCACCTAAACAGATTTTTGACAGGAATAGAAATTCATCCGGGAGCAAAAATAGGAAGGAGGGTTTTCATTGACCATGGTATGGGAGTGGTAATAGGAGAAACTGCTGAGGTTGGAGATGATGTCCTCATATATCAGGGAGCCGTTCTTGGCGGAATTTCCCTTGAGAAGAAAAAAAGGCATCCAACAGTGGAAGACGGAGTGATTATTGGGGCAGGTGCCATAATTCTTGGACCTGTAAGGATTGGAAGAAGAGCGAGAATAGGAGCCGGGTCCGTTGTGCTCACAGATGTTCCACTTGCATCAACTGCTGTTGGAGTTCCTGCCAAAATAGTGAGCACCTCACATACATATTCCCCTCAGCCCCTTGAACATCACAAACTTCCAGACCCTGTAGCGGAAGCCATAAGGCTTGTTCTTGAGACCCAAAAGAAAATAGAAGAAAAGTTGAAGAAGTTTGAAGAAATAAAGGGGATTAAGGAGTACATTGACGAACAGATAGAAAAAAATAGAAAGGAGATAGAAAGGATATTTGCAATGAAAAATTCAGAACACTTTATTAACGGAGGAGGTATATAAAATGATGGCAGATGAGTTTGAAAAGAAAAGTGCAGAGGAAATTTTGAAATGGGCTGTTGAAAAGTTTGGCAGAAGAGTTGCTCTCTCTTCCAGTTTCGGTGCAGAGGATGTCGTTCTTATTGACATGCTTATGAAAATAGCTCCTTCCGCAAGGATATTTACAATTGACACGGGTAGACTTCCGCAGGAGACATACGACCTCATTGAGAAAATAATGGAAAAATACGGAGCAAAAATAGAATTTCTTTTCCCTGATAGAAACGCGGTGGAAGAGATGCTGGAAAAACACGGTCCAAATCTGTTCTATAAGAGTGTTGGGTTGAGAAGGTTATGCTGTCAGATAAGGAAGGTGGAGCCCCTTGAAAGGATTCTCAAAAACCTTGATGCCTGGATAACAGGATTGAGAAGGGAACAATCCATAACAAGGGTAGATATTAAAAAAGTGGAAGAGGATGAAAGAACCTTTGATGGAGTAAAGAAGGTGCTCGTGAAAATTAATCCCCTTGCAGACTGGACAGAAAGGGAGGTCTGGGATTACATAAGGAAAAATGGTGTCCCTTATAATGCTCTCCATGACAGAAACTATCCCAGTATAGGCTGTGCACCATGCACGAGGGCAATTAAACCTGGTGAGGACATAAGGGCTGGAAGATGGTGGTGGGAGACACCCGAAAAGAAGGAATGCGGTTTACACATTAAGCGAAAGTAATGGAATACATTCTTCTCATATTTTTATCCATTCTCTTCGCAATGAATATGGGCGGAAGTGGAATAGCACCTTCATTTTCTTCCCTCTATGGAGGTGGATTTATAAAAAAGAAAAAGGCAATTTTATTGTTTGGCGCGTTTGTAATTCTGGGAGCCATCACCCTTGGAAGGAATGTGTCCGTCACCATAGGAAAAAAATTGGTCTCTGGCGGAATTCATGAGCCAGCACTTGCCCTGATTGTTATAGTGTCAGCAACAACCTGCCTTTTAATTGCCAATCTTTTAAAAATTCCACAGTCAACGAGTATGGAGACAGTGTCAGCAGTTGCAGGAGCAGGACTTTATCTGAAAAAATTAAATGCAGAAATACTTTTTTTTAAAATAATCCCCTCATGGCTCATTTTTCCTCTGTTATCCTTTTTTCTTACTTCTTTAATCTACAGAAAAATCTATCCGCCTACAAATGATAACATCAACCTTTATGAAAAACTTTTTCTGAACGAGAAAAAATTGAAAATTGTTTCTTATTTAAGTGCCCTTTATGTGTCATTTGCAATTGGAACAAACAATGTGGCAAATGCAGTAGGACCGCTTTACGGGACAGGGATAATTGATATGAAGGAAGGACTTTTAT
This sequence comes from bacterium, assembly GCA_037439705.1. Lineage (GTDB taxonomy): Bacteria > JBBIVP01 > JBBIVP01 > JBBIVP01 > JBBIVP01 > JBBIVP01. The sequence continues at coordinate 11,382 of JBBIVP010000034.1, read as the reverse complement.
TGTTATCTCCATTTTTTGGGATTGGTGCCCTTATATTCGGAAGCGGAACACTTGAAACAGCAGGAAAAAGGGTTGCAAAACTCGGACTGATATCTTCACCGGTTGTTGCGTTTGTGACAGGAAGTATACTTTTAATTGCCTCCCTTCTCGGAATACCATTTCCACTTGTAGAATTGAACCTTTGCTCCATTATGGCAATAAGCAGGATTAAAAATCCAGAGGTGTCAATCTTCCAGACAGGTGAGATCAGAAGGATACTCTTTATATGGAGTGCAACTCCTCTCCTTGCTTTGTTTCTTTCTTACGGACTCTGTCATATAGCTGGGGTATGAAGATGGTTTTAAAAAAAGAGGTTTTTGAAAGGATGAAAGCTCATTCTATTAGAGAATATCCAAATGAAGCCTGTGGGATAATTGGTGGCAATGGAGAAATGGCAAAGAAGGTGTACGAGATGTCAAACATATCTCAAAGCCCGCAAACCTGCTATTTTATGGATCCAAAAGAACAACTTAAGGTCTTTAAAGAACTCAGAAAGGAAGGGTTAGAACTCGTTGGGATATACCATTCGCACATAAATGCTCCAGCCTATCCCTCAAAGAGGGATATAGAACTTGCAAATTATCCGGATGTTTTCTACCTGATTTTGAGGCTTGAAGAAAAGGAGGTAAAAGAGATAAGGGCATTCAAAATAAAGGAAGGAAAAATAGAGGAGGCTGAACTGAATGTGGAAGAATAAGAAAATTTACATTGTGGGTGCAGGACCCGGTTCTCCTGATCTGCTCACAGTTAAAGGACTGAAGGTTCTTAAAGAAGCGGATGTGGTTATTTATGATTCACTCGTGGGAAGGTGGATTCTGAATTTTGCAGATGTTTCTTCTAAGGAACTCATTTGCACGGACAGATTTTCTAAATTCAGGAAAGAAGAGAGGATAATTTACCTTATATTGAAAAAGCTGAGGGAAGGGAAAAAGGTGGTGAGGCTAAAAAATGGAGACCCTTTCATATTTGGCAGAATTGCAGAGGAACTCAACGGATTGGTGAGACATGGAATAGAATTTGAGGTGATTCCTGGAGTAACTTCAGCAACTGCTGGAGGTTGTTTCGCAGGCATTCCTTTGACAACGAGAAACATTTCTTCAGGCGTTGTTTTTGTTACCGGTCACGAGGCTCCATCTAAGGAATCAGGTTTTATTAACTGGGAAAAGATAGCAGGGATTGAGACAATTGTTCTATATATGGCAACAAAAAACCTTTCACAGATTGCAGAGACTTTGATAAAGAATGGCAAAAGTCCTTCCACGCCTGTAGCAGTTATAAGAAATGTCAGTATGCCGGATCAGAAAGTGGTTGTGGGAACTTTAAAAGACATAGGAGAAAAGGTAAAAAGGGAAAAAATTGGTCCTCCTTCTACAATTATAATTGGAGAAACGGTTGAACTGGAAAAGAGGTTTGACTGGTTCAGAACTCAGAGAAAAATTCTGTGGACAGGATACACACCTCCAGAATCTACAGAGGAGGGGATAATTTTTCACATTCCAATGGTGAATCTCAAACCCACAAAGGAGATTTCAAAATTTAAGAAATTTGTAAAATATTTGCCTGAGTTTTCATTTTTGATTTTCACATCCAGATGGGCTGTCCATTTCTTCTTTGAGAAACTTTTAAAAATCGGACTCGATTCAAGAATTTTGAACTCCGTGAAAATAGCCTGCTTCACAAAATCTGCTGTGGATAAACTAAAAGAAAAGGGAATTCTTCCTGATTTTTATCCTCCATCTGGAAGCCTCCAGGAACTTTTAACCATTCTTCAGAAAATGGGGATTGAGAATATGAAGGTTGGGATTGTCTCTTCAGTTTCAGGAGATAGAGGACTTGCCAATGGCATAAAGAAACTCAAAGGAATTCCATACAAGTATTCCGCATACAGAACAACCATTCCGAAAAATCTCCCCCCGATAGACCTGGAGATTTTTGATGAAATAGTTTTTTCCAGTCCATCGGCAGTAAGAAACTTTTTAAGAAGGTATGGAAGACCACCTGAAAAGGTAAAAATAATTGCGACAAATCCAAAAACCTTTGAGACAGTTTTGAAGTTCAATCTAATTCCAAAAAGGAGGTGTGAGTTAAATGTTTCAACTACCTAAGAAGGTTATAATTGAAGAAGAAAAATTTGAGAAGGCTCTTCAAGATTTTCTGAACGGAAAAATGAGTCCTTCTTTCTTCAGGGGTATAAGGGTTCCTTGGGGATTCTACTCTCACAGGGGTGGAAAACTCCTTATGGCGAGATTGAGAATACCTGGAGGAATAATAACTCCCGAAGCATTTGAAGCAATAGGAAAGGCAGCGGAGGAATTTGCCACTGCCTCTATTCACATCACTACCCGTCAGGATATACAGATTCATAACCTTCCATACGAAAATTCCATAAAGGTGATTAAAGCATTAAGAAAATACAACATTTCTCCGAGGGGAGGAGGCGGAAATACAGTAAGAAACATAACAGCATGTCCCCTCTCTGGAATATGTGCAGAGGAAAAAATAGAGGTTTACAGATATGCAATCGCTTTTACGGAACATCTCCTGAATTTAGATGAGTCTGTAAACCTTCCGAGAAAGTTCAAAATTGCGTTTTCAGGCTGTTCAAAAGATTGTGCCCTTTCCGGTGTAAACGATGTTGGGTTCGTTGCCACTGAAAATGGTTTCAAGGTTCTATGTGGAGGAGGAATGGGAGCGAAATCATCGGTTGGCAGGGTTATTGAGGAAGGTCTCTCTCCAGATGAGATTCCGTATTCTTTGAAAGCCATTTTAAACATATACAACAAATTTGGAGATAGGAAGAACAGGCATCACAATCGCCTTAGATTTTTCATACAGGATAGAGGCTGGGATAAATTTGTAAGCCTTTACAGGGAAGAACTCAAAAAGGTGAAGGATGAAGAGTATATCCCTTTAAATCTTGAGCATAACCTTCCGGAACTGGAAGAGGTGCCGGAGGAACTGGAAATTGAGGATACCCAATTTCTGGAATTCAATCTCGGAAAACAGAAACAAAGAGGATATTATTACATAAATGTAAGGGTCCCAAGGGGAGACCTTTCTTCAAACGAAGCAATTGCGGTATCAAAAATATCGGAAATTGTTCCTCATCTCATTATAAGAACCACTCAGAGGCAGAACCTCATTCTGTCAAATGTCCCTTCAAAAAAGGTTGGTGAGGTTTACAAAAAATTGAAGGAAATTTTTGGAGAAAAATTTTTATATCCCGAAACACTGATTGACATTCTTTGTTGTAAAGGAGCCCTCACCTGCAATCTCGGCCTTTGCAACTCCCAGGGGCTCGCAGAGGAACTTGAAAAGGAATTATTGGAGATGAAGGACAGGGTTCTCAAAATCAAAAATTTAAAAATCAACATAAACGGTTGTCCAAATGCCTGCGGACAGCATCCAGTAGGTGATATTTCGCTATCAGGTATGACAAGAAAGGTTTTCAATAGAACCATTCCATTTTACAGGATTCATTTAGTAGGAAGAATTTCTGAGGAAAATACAGTGCTTGCTCCTGAAATAGGAAGCATTCCCGCGAGAGCGGTTCCAAAATTTATGAGGGATTTTATTACAAAAATCTGCGAAAATGTTGATCACAATCCTTTGGAAGAATTCCTTAAAAAGGAAGGCAGAAAAATTGCTGAAGAATTCATTAAAAAATACTCGTATGTGCCACCCATTGAGGAGGACAGGAGTTATTATATTGATTTCGGAAAGAACGAGGAATTTTCGCTTGAAGGACTATCTCAGGGAGAATGTGGTGCAGGCGTGATTGATATGATAGAAGCAGATATAGCATCCGCAAAGCAGTCACTTTCCATTGCAAAAGATAATAACTACTCAATTGAAGAAATAAAATCCGCTCTTATTTATTCAGCAAGGGCTCTGCTTGTCCTAAAGGGATTGGATCCGAAGACAGACGAAGAAATAATCTCTTCCTTTGTAGAACACTTCGTCAACGGAGGTATAGCCAAAAATGATTTCGTGAATTTAAAGGAGTTTTACGAAAAACTTGTTTCAGGAAAAATTGAAGGAGCGGAGGCATACAACTACGCCTTGAATCTGTTTGAGGATGTAAAAGAAATCTACTCCCTTGTGGACAGCAATTTTAACCTTCCTCAAAGATTCAAAAAGGAAAAGGAAGAAATCCATGAGGTTAAGCCAAGCGTTTATGATTTAAGAGGAACTCCGTGCCCCATAAACTTTGTAAAGGCAAAACTCAAACTTGAGCAGATGAAGGACGGAGAGATTCTGGAGATTTACCTTGATGACGGAGACCCGATAAGAAATGTTCCGAAAAGCCTGGAAAATGAAGGGCATAAAATCGAAAAAATAGAGGCGATAGGAAACTATTACAGGGTGATTGTAATAAAATCGGGGGTAAAGAATGAAGATAATTCTTAACGGAAAAGAAGAGGAATTTGAAAGGGAGATTTCTGTTCTTGAGCTTTTAAAACTTAAGAACATAAGACCTGAAGTGGTTGTGGTGGAGGTCAACGATGTAATAATTGATAGGAGTGATTACGAGAAAAAAATTCTAAAAGATGGTGATACAGTAGAAATGGTTTTTTTCATGGGAGGCGGGATGGAAGATAAGCAGATGAAGAAGGCGGGTTTAAAAGTTGCAGAAAATGTCCTTGAACTCTTTTTCAACACTCCTATTGTGAAACTGAACAGGGTGACGGGAAAAAACTCGGCAGAGGTATTTGCAAAGTTAGAGGCTTTTAGCCCGGGCGGAAGTGTAAAAGACAGAATAGCCCTTTCAATGATTGAATCTGCTGAAAGAGAGGGAATTTTAAAAGAAGGGGCGGTAGTGGTTGAGCCGACAAGTGGAAATACGGGAATAGGGCTTGCTCTTGTATGTGCGGTTAAGGGGTATAGATGCATTCTTGTTATGCCCGAATCAATGAGTCTTGAAAGGATTTATATTCTGAAAACATTTGGAGCGGAAGTGGTTCTGACGCCTGCCATAGAGGGTATGAGTGGAGCGGTAAAAAAGGCTGAAGAAATTGTAAGAAAAACAAAAAATGCATTTATGCCACAGCAGTTTAAAAACCTCGCAAACCCGGAGATACACAGGAAGACAACAGCTTATGAAATACTTAAAGCCATGGACGGAAAGCTGGATGCCTTTGTAGCTGGTGTTGGAACAGGAGGAACAATTACTGGCGTAGGTGAGGTTTTAAAGAAAATAAATCCGAATGTCCTTGTGGTAGCTGTAGAGCCGGAAACATCAGCAGTGCTTTCCGGGAGACCCCCTGGATCACATAAGATACAGGGCATAGGTGCAGGATTCATTCCCGATGTTCTCAATAGAAAAATAATAGACAGGATTATTACTGTAAAAGACAATGATGCATATAATATGGCAAAAAGACTCGCCAGAGAGGAAGGAATCTTCTGTGGAATATCATCAGGTGCTGCTGGTTTCGCAGCCACAAAGATAGCAGAGGAACTGGGATCTGGTAAGAGAGTGGTTACCGTGTTTCCAGATACAGGAGAAAGATATTTCAGCATTCAGCAATATTTTGAAGGATAAAAAATAAGGAGGTGATAAGATGAAGGTAAAGGTAAGAATTCCATTACCACTGCAGGGACTTACAAAAAATCAGGATGAGGTGGAGTGTGAGGGAAGTAATGTGAGGGAATTGTTTGAGAATCTCAACAAAAAGTATCCGGGTATAAAAGAGAGAATATATGATGAGAAAGGCAATTTAAGGAGGTTTGTAAACATCTTCGTAAACGATGAGGATATAAGGTTTCTAAACGGAGAGGATACCTCCTTAAAAGATGGTGATGTGGTATCAATAATCCCGGCCATAGCAGGAGGAAAACTATGGAATTAAATGAAGAGCAGATAGAAAGATACAGCAGACAGATAATTCTTCCGGAAGTAGGCGGAGAAGGTCAGAAAAAACTGCTGAATGCCAGCGTGTTGATAGTAGGATGTGGAGGGCTTGGTTCACCCGTTTCATTATACCTTGCCAGCGCAGGAATAGGAAGGATAGGTCTCGTTGATAGCGATAAGGTGGAATTGAATAACCTTCAGAGGCAAATCGTCCATTTTACTGAAGATGTGGGGAAGCCAAAAGTTCTTTCAGCCAGTAAAAAACTTAGCGCAATAAATCCTGATGTAAAGATAGAGACATACGAGTTAAGGCTAACATCAGAAAACATAATGGAGATTATAAAAGATTATGATATTGTGGTTGATGGAAGTGACAATTTTCCAACGAGATACCTTGTAAACGATGCTTGCGTTTTCACAAAAAAGCCATTCTCCCATGCGGGAATACTGAGATTTTATGGACAGGCAACAACAATAATTCCTTTTCAGGGACCATGTTATAGATGCATTTTCTCACAACCACCTCCTCCTGGAAGCGTTCCTTCCTGTCAGGAGGCAGGAATAATTGGTCCTGTAGGAGGGCTCCTCGGCGTGATTCAGGCTCTTGAGGTGATAAAGTTTATACTCGGAAAGGGTGAACTCCTCGTGGGCAAACTCCTTGTTATTGATGCTTTGAAGATGGACATTAGAAAGGTGAAGATACACAGAAATCCAAATTGTCCCGTTTGTGGGGATAATTCAACGGTGAAAGAGTTGATTGATTATGAAGAATTTTGCGGGTTGAGAAGATAGGAGGAAAAAATGGAAAAGAGCGAATCCTCTCCGGCTTTGATTTTACCTCATGGGGGCGTTCTTAAAAACAGATTCTGTGAAAGAGAAAAGGTTGAAGAATTACTTGGAAAACCAAATGTTTCAGAAATTCAAGTGGACGAGTGGACCATCTGTGATGCGGAGATGATAGCATGCGGTGGTTTCAGTCCTCTTGAAGGATTCATGGATGAAAGAAATTATATCTCTGTTATCAATTCCATGAGACTGACCGATGGAACAGTATGGAGTATGCCTGTTGTGCTCCCAGTAGAAGAGCCCTCTGTTTTCAAAAGAACTGAACAAGCGCTTCTTGTCTTCCAGAAAAAACCTGTAGGAATTATTGAAATTCGGGATATATTCAAAAGAAAAAAAGAAGAAGAGTGTATAAAGGTTTTTAAAACAACAGATACCTCCCATCCCGCTGTGAAATACATAAAGGAATGCCCTGAATATCTCGTTGGAGGAAATATATACTTTTTGAAACCCGAAAGAAAAAAATTCAAGAAGTATTATCTTTATCCCGAAGAAACAAGGAATGAATTCAAAAGGAGAAAATGGAAAAATGTCGTGGGTTTTCAGACCAGAAATCCAATTCACAGGGCTCACGAATACATTCAAAAATGTGCTCTTGAAATATGTGACGGTCTCTTTATACATCCCATAATAGGAAAGACCAAGGAGGAAGACATTCCTGCAGATGTGAGGATGAAATGCTATGAGGTTTTGCTCAAGAACTATTTCCCAGCTGAAAGGGTTATGCTATGCGTCAATCCATCTGCCATGAGATATGGCGGACCGAGGGAAGCAATCCTTCACGCAATCGTGAGAAAGAACTATGGATGCACCCATTTCATAGTCGGAAGAGACCATGCTGGGGTTGGTAATTTTTATGGCCCCTATGATGCCCAGAAGATATTTGAGGAATTTGATGAAAGCGAGCTTGGAATTAATCCATTGTTTTTTGAGAATTCATTTTTCTGCAAGAAGTGCGGTTCAATGGCAACAGAGAAGACATGTCCTCACGGAGAAAAATTCAGGGTCTCAATAAGTGGCACAAAAACCAGAGAAATCCTTTCAAAGGGAAAACTTCTTCCTCCAGAATTTACAAGAAGGGAAATAGCCGAGGTTCTGGTAAAATTTTACAGGAGAAAAAGGGGTGTATAGGTTTCAATAAATTATCTTACCAGTTAGAAATTTCTTTGTTCAGTTGAATCCTTTCTTCACCGGAAAGTCCGTTGTTAACTGCCTTTTCAAACATTTCCATTGCTTTGTCTTTGAAACCTGTCTTTTTGTATATCAATCCAGTATAGAAATAGGGAACCGGATTGGAAGGAGAGGCTTTTATCGCCCTTTCAAAATACTCAAGGGCAGTTTTAAGGTTTCCATCATCAAGAAGGAATTTTCCCTTTGCAATAAAAAGAGTGGAATTTGGATTAAGCTTTTCAGCGGTTTCAAGGTAATAATATGCTTCCCTCTTATTCCCCTCAGCCTTCGCAACCTCTGAGAGACCGATCCAGGCATCAACTGCTTTTCTGTCCAGTTCTATGGCCTTTTTAAAACAATTTTTTGCTTCAGAATAAGACCCGAGAAATAATTTTATCTTTCCTTTTAAGACCCATGCATCGGTATAACTTGGAGAATGCTCAATGGACCTTTCAATTTTTTCCAGAGCATCAAAGGCTTTCTTTTGAAGGAAAAGAACCTTTGCAAGGGAGTAAAGATAAAGGGGATTTTTCTCTTCATATTTTACAGCGGAAAATAATTCCTCTTCCGCCTTGTTCAGGATTCCTTTTTCCAGATATATGAGCCCGAGAAAATAATGGGCTCCTGCAAAATCTGGTTTTAAATCTATAACCCTCCCCATATAAACTGCTGATTTCTCCATATCCTTTTTGAAATAATATATGTTTCCAATCTGATAAATCACCCTGTAATCGTTCGGCGATATTTCCAGCGTTTTTTCTGCTACCCTTAAAGCCTCATCGTATCTTTTCAGGAAAACGAGGAGGTCTACAAAATGTATGCTTGTTTCCACATCTGTTGGATTGAAAGAAAGTGCCCTTGTATATTCCGAAACAGCCTTCTCCAGCTCTCCTTTCGCTTCATAGGCATTTGCTCGGAGTATGTACCCCCTCGGGTCCTGCGAATTGATGCCGAGGGCGATGGAGGCAAATTTTATTGCCCCATCATATTTTTTCGTTAGCATGTTTAACTCCGCAGCAAGTAAGACATAAACTGGATTTGTTTCAAGTGAGATGGCTTTGTGGATAAAGCTTTCTGCTTCTTCATATCTTTTTAAACTCTTGAGGACAATAACTTTTGCATAATATCCAGCGGAGGATTTTGGAAAATCTTCTATTATTTTATCAGCGAGCCTTCCCGCTTCTTCCGTTTCTCCCTTTTCAACCATGAGTTTCGTAAGAAGAATTTTTGCCCTTATATCATCCGGAGAGCTTGAAAGAAATTCCTTAATTGTTCCTTCAGCAAGTTTTAATTCTCCGGAAGCAAGATATGCATCCGCCAGGTAAAGGAGATATTCTTCTTCCTTCTTTAAAGAAACTGCCTTTTTAAGGTTTTCAACAGCGGAGAAGTATCGCCTCTGCTCAAAATCACATCTTCCCATGAAATAATAAAATTCCGGAGAAAGCCCTGCCTTTTTTGAAACCTTTTCCACAAGAATGGCTCTTGCTTCATCAAATTTGTATCTTGAAATAAGAATTTTAACCGCTTCGTATAAAGGGGTAATATCTTCCGGATTGATTTCATAGGCTTTTTTAAAGGCATTAGATGAATTTTCAAGGTCTCCCTGAATATAATAGGATTTCCCGAGAAGAATGTAGGCTGAGGAAAGAATTGAAGGAGGTAGATTTTTTTCTTTAGTAAGGGTTTCAAGTATTTCCCTTACAGAAATATAATCTGACCTCTTCTCCAGAAGAAATTTAGCGAATGAGATTTTTATTTCAGGAAGTTCTGCGGATTTTAAAGACAGTGTAAAGTATTTGTCAGCCACATCCGCATCAAGGTCCTGGTAAGCTTCTGCTGTTTTCCAGTATATAATTCCTGCATTTTTTCCTTTGATTGGCATTGAGTCTATAATTTTTTGAAATTCCTCATGGGGTTTAATGGAAAGTTTTGCAAAGGATTCAATCAAAAAATGATAGGCAATTTCAAGGTCGGGTTGAGTGGTTATAACTTTTTTAAACCCTTCAAAGGCTGATTCAAATTTTCCATTGGAAAGAAGAACACAGCTCTTTCCCAATTCTGTGTATTTACCTCCACCAAGCTCTTCTGCTCTTTTTAGAAAAGAATTAACTGTTTCTGCATTTGCTCCTCCTTTTCTTGTCAAAAAACATATAAAGAGAGAAAGGGCATCAGGATTTTTTGGATTGTAAAAGGCAGATGCCTTAAACAGGTTCAGTGCTTCTTCCTCCTTTCCTTCAATAAAGGCTACTATTCCCTTATCAAAGCTTTCCTTTGACAATCCCTCCTTTCTGGACAGGGAAAATATACCCTTGCTCAAAGAGAGAATCTTTGAAGGACTTGCGGTTTTGACATCTCCTCCTATTTCGTATTTGAAAATGTAAAACAGGAACCCTGAAAGGAAAATCAGAAAAACTCCTCCTATCCCACCGAGTATGTAAGGAAATAATCTCCATTTCTTCTTTTTTTCTTCTAACTCTGGAAGCCCTGTCTCCAGCACAAGTTCTGTTTCATCAAGGGCGAGTTCTTCAAGAAGTTCATCACTGACCTCTTCTTCCTTTTTTTCCACCTCCTCAAGTTCTGTTTCTTTAATGAGACTGCTGAAATCTGCTTCATCCTTCACCCCTTCTTCTATTTCTGAAACTGGCTCCTCTTTTGTTGATTCAACCTCAAACTCCACTCCTTCAATAATTCCCTCTTCTTCCCCTTTACCTTCTTCAAAAGAAACCTCTTCCATATCCATGGATGTTTTTTCTTCTAAACCTTTTTCAAAAGTAAACTCCTCTTGTGCTTCCACACCTTCTTCAAAAGGGGTCTCTTCTTTTGTTCCTGCAGGTTCTTCTTCCGCTCCCTCTCTAAATAAAACTTCTTCAGATGGTATTTCTTCAACAACCTCTGGGATTCCTGATTTCAGTTCTTCCCCTTCTTCATAAGAGGTTCTTTCAATCACCATCTCTTCCCCAGCAGGTTCTTGATAAACTTCTTCTATTTCTTCTTTTTCAGCGCCGAATTCAACCCTCTCTTTCAATTTTTCCTCAATTTCCTGTATACATTGATCCTCGGGTCTTTCTTCTCTATATAACTCCAGATATTTCATAGCTTTATCAGGCTCTGTGTCTTTGTAGAACTCCACAAGAGCCATTAAAACCACCGGATTGCCTTCTGCAAATTTTTCAATTTCATCAACAATTTTTTTTGCCTCTTCCCTTTTTCCTGAGGCGAGGAGACATCTCATGTTCAGTGCCCTTCCTCCTATTGACCTTGGTTCTGTTTTTAATATGAATCTCGTTATCTCTTCTGCAAGTGGAATTGCTCCAACATTTATAAGTTCTTCTGCGAGGAGAAGATGCTCTTTAAATGAGGGGTCTGTAAGATATTTCCTGAACCTTTCCTTACCTCTGTCAGAAAGTTTTTTAACGAACTCTGGAACTTCTTCCTCTTTTTTTTCAGGAGTTTCAGCAACCTCTACTCCCGACTCA
>JBBIVP010000033.1:12772-14144 GCA_037439705.1 bacterium | reverse complement strand
TGAACAGAAATATTTTTAATATTTATATTGAAGAACTGCAAAAGGCGAGAGCAGTTTTATCCCCTCTCTGGGGTTTTCCGATGGGGTTTAAAAGGGAGGTGCTTGAAGTTTTTGAAAAGCACCTTTTTTCAAACTCGCTATGTCTTTTTGATGTTATAAGGTCAATAGAGGATGGTGTAAGTCTTATACCGCGCCAAAAAATTGAAAAGTTTGGGGAACCAGAAATCATATTTGCTAATATAAATACTCCTGAAGATTACAGATTCGCAATGAAAATCCTGGAGGAGGGAATGTCACGGGCAAAAAAGGATTTATGAAAGTTATCGGGTTGCTTTCAATATTATTCTTGTTCCTATTGTAAATATTATAAATATAAGAAATTTATTCACAAAAGCGGGATTAAATCTGAAAGACCCAAGATAAGAACCGATGATTCCGCCTGTAAAAACAAAAAAAACACAAGGAAAAATAACTGAAAAATCCACATTATTTTCAAAATAATGGAACATAAAACCCAATGTGGAATTGAGAAAAACATAAAGAGAAGTAATTCCAGCAATCTCTTTTGGATGAAATCCTGCAATTAAAAGAAGGGGCGAAAGAAATACTCCGCCCGCTATTCCAACAAGTCCGGCAAAAAATCCAAAGATGAAACTACAAAACAGAATAACATTATTTTTTGTAGAAGATTTCTTAAATCCTGTGTATACCTTCAACCTATTTTTGAAAAAAGAAATGACTGCAGAAAGAATGAGCAGAATGCCAAGGATTAATAAAAATTCCTTTCTTTTTAAATTCAAATTCACCTTTGTTCCCAGGTAAACTCCTGCAATTGAGAGGAAATATAGAGGTATTAAAAAATTTTTTTCTTTGAAATTTATGTGTTTTCTGTAATTGAAAAATCCAGCAGAGGTCACAACCATGTTTAAAAAAAGACTGGTTGAAGGGATAAATCTGTGTTCCATATCTGACGCAGAAAAAAGTCCAACATATATACTTCCGCCTCCAAGCCCTGCCATTGAATACACAACCGCAACTCCCAAAAAAAGAAAATTATATAGAAAGTTCATTCCCTTTTACCTCCATTTTATTTTATTAAATATTTAAAATTTATGCCAGAAAAAAATTTAAAAAAAATAAGCAAAATGTTTCTTGTCATAGACACAGTGTGTCCTTATGGAAACATAGATAATTTAAAAATTACCTGTAAGGTTTATCAATAAAATTGTATGGGCATTTAAGCTCTGAAATATCTTTTATTATTCTCGCTGGATTTCCTGCCACAACCTTTCCTTCAGGAACATCACAGGTTACAACGGAACCCGCTCCTACAAAAGCCCTCTCGCCGATTATTATGTCGGGAAGGAGAACC
>JBBIVP010000033.1:0-12740 GCA_037439705.1 bacterium | reverse complement strand
TTTTATTAACGGTCCTTTGAGGCATCTTTTGCTCTGAGGACACAATGGATGGAGGCAGTTGGTTATAACAACCCTTGGACCAATCCATGCTCTATCTTCAATCTCCGTAAATTCAGGTATAAAAACCTGTGAATGAATTCTCACGCCATTCCCTATCTTTACATCCCTTTCAATAACGCTCCCTGTTCCAATACTTACATCATCTCCAATTATACACCTCTCCCTTATCATGACTGTATGCCCGGCGAAGAAATTTTTTCCAATCCTTGTTCCCGCGTATATAATGCTCTTTGACCTTATAAATGCATTATCTCCTATAACCGTTTCAAGAATTTCATTACCTTTATCCCTCGGAGGAACCCCTATCTCAACCCATTCTTCAATTCTTAAGTCTTTCCCGAGTTTTACTCCTGGATATATCTTTATCTCTCCCAATTTATCCTCACCCCTTTTTCGGATTTTAAAGCCCTTTCCCCGGCGGAGATGACTTTTAAAACCTGATACGAAAATAAACCATCTGTGAGCGGCTTTTTCTTTTTGATTATGCAATCAACAAAATGCTCTAATTCAACCTTCAAAGGTTCCCTGACCCTTATTGCTGGAATAAATGTATCTCCTGAACGGAGAATCACCTGAAATTCAGCAAAAGAGGAAAAATCTCCAAGCCCCTTTTCAACCTCCTTTTTTTCAACGGTTTTTTTATGAATCCTTACCTTATCATCAGCCCTTGTATCATCAAATTCTATCATTCCTTTGTCCGTAATGAATACCGTTCTTCTCACCTTGCACGGATCAATCCAGCTTACATGAATGTATACCCTCATCCCGTCCGAATAGGAAATCTCTCCCAGAACAACATCCTCTATACCATTTCTTATGAAGGAAGAACCCCATGCCCTGATGAAATCTGGTTTTTCATCAAACAGATAATTCATTATTGAAACATCGTGAGGAGCAAGACTCCACCAGACATTCACATCATTTCTTATTATTCCGAGGTTAAGTCTCTGGGAATAGATGTAGTAGGTTCTGGGTTTTTCGGATTTGAACCAGTTTTTTATGAACGACAGGGCATCGTTATAAAGAAGAATGTAGCCCCCCATGAGAACTACTCCGTGTTTCTCTGAAAGTTCCATCATCCTTTCTATTCCCTTTAAGGAAAGGGAAAGCGGTTTTTCAACAAAGGCATGCCTTTCTCTTTTCAAAACCTCAAGAGCAACTTTTGGAAGGGAAGAGGGAGGAACAGCAATGGCATATCCTTCTATATTCTCGTCTCTGAGTGCATCCTTCAAGTTGGTAAATGCTTTGAACTCATATTCATTTTTTAATTTTTCAATCTTTTTAATATCTATCTCGCAAACTCCGTAGAGGCATTCCATTTCGTAAATAGTCCTAACAATGTTTTTTCCCCAGTATCCAGCCCCTATCACGCATATATTAGGCTTCATTTGGAAAATTTTAAACCCTTAAGAATTAATTTTCAAAGAAAATTTTAATCAATAATTTCTTTTAAAATCCTTTCGCAGGCAACGGGAATTGCCTTTTTTACTACATCTGAAAGTCCAGGCTTCACCTCTTCTGGAATATGCTGAACCTGAACGCATATTATTCTCACATCAACGCCGCATATATCCTTCAATTCCCTTAAGAGACTTGATGTTGGCAATTGGTGCATTGAAAAGTCATCAATTTTTATAGGTGGAATTGATGAAATGTCAATTTCAAAAACCTCACCCGGAGTTCTTCCAATGTCAACTGCGTCCACTATAATAACCTTCTCGGGCCTTGACGGATTTAAAACCAGGTCAAAAAGTATGTTTCTAACACTCGTTCCAGCATCAATAGCCTCAACATCATCAGGAATTTTAAAATTTTCGTTAAGAAATTTTACAACCTCTGGACCAAATCCATCATCTCCAAACAACACATTCCCACACCCTAAAACGATTATCCTTTTTGGCTTCATAAAAAGAAAAGGGGGGTTAACCCCCCTAAAATCAGAAGTTCTTAAGGGTATCTATGATCTGGTAATCAGGTCCTATGACTGTTACTTTAACTGGTATAGAACCATCAAGCTTGTGGGTGGCGCAGGAAAGGCATGGGTCATAAGCCCTTATTGCCATTTCAAGTTTGTTTAGTATTCCCTCATCATACTTACCATTCTTTATGAGCTCCTTCGCAGATTTCTTAACGGACATATTGATTGCAGCATTGTTATGTGTTGTTCCAACTATGAGGTTGACATTTGTAACAATTCCATTTTCGTCTGTCTCATAATCGTGAATGAGTGTTCCCCTTGGTGCCTCAACGCATCCAACTCCCCTTGCAGCTCTGGGTTTAACAGGAACCCTTATATCTGTGCTCGTTATTTCAGGGTCATTAAGAAGTTGAACCACATATTCTGCATTTGCAAGAAGTTCAATCAGCCTTGCCCAATGATAAAGGAGGGTCAATTGTGCTGGTCTTCCGAAGTTCTTCCTGAACTCCTCAAGCTCAGCCTGAGCAAGTGGGGTTGGCATCTTATCACAAACATTTATCCTCGCAAGGGTATTGGTTCTGTAAACCCCAACGGGATTGTCAATGTCCATAACAATTTTTCCAGCCTTCTTCATATAGGGGAATTTCAGATATGACCATGGTTCAATGTGCTCTGCTATGTAATCGGTGTATTCCTCATATTTGAAGTCAAGGTAGGTTCCGTCAGGGTTCATCATCCTCAGTTTTCCATCATAAACATCCCATGTTCCATCCTCTCTTACAGTTCCGAGAAAGCCTGTCTTTATTACGCCGAGCGTCTTTACTGCATCAAGATACTGTGGAAAGATGTTCTTCTTTGCATAATCAATTGTAAACTTTGCAAGGTCAAGAACCTCCTGAGCCATAGGTTTTAATTTTTCAACCTCTTCTTTTGTCAAAGGCTTGCTGAACCCACCAGGAACCGCTGTAACAGGATGGATTGATTTTCCAGAAACTATTTGAAGCATCTCTGCTCCGAGCCACCTGCACCTCACAACCCTCTTAGCAACATCTGGAAGCTTCTGGGCTATTCCAATTACATTCCTGACTGAATAATCTGCATCCGGACCCATTACAAAGTCCGCTCCTGCGAGGAAATAGAAGTGAAGGATGTGTTCCTCTGTATAGGCGATTGAATTGCATAGTTCTCTCAGTTTCTTTGCTGCGGGTGGGATTTTAACGCCGAATACAGCATCATTTGCTTTTGCACTGGCAAGGTGGAGGGACCATGGGCAGACTCCGCATATGCTTGTCATAATCCTCGGAAGTTCCTCAACAGGTCTTCCTATACAGAACTTCTCAAATCCCCTTAGTTCAATCACATTCACCCATGTGTTCTCCACATTTCCTACATCATCAAGTTGAATTGTTATCTTTGCATGCCCTTCAATCCTTGATACTGGTTGTATTACTATTCTTTCTCCCATTTTTTCACCTCCTTTTTATCTTGCAGGCGTTGGTTTCAGCCTTCCGTGCCCGCCTATGTACCTCTGAATTGTGGGTGCCCTGTCAGCAATTACCTTTGCATCAAGCCCTATGCTTGAGAGTGCTCCCATCATCTCAACGAGTGGATTTGCGCCCTTTCTGATTGGACCGAAACAGCCCCTGCATGGCATGTAGCCCTTTATGCATCTTGGAACCTTTTCATGACCTCCACATCCTGATTTTGTCACTGGTCCTAAGCAAAGATAACCGAGTTCCATAAAACACCTTGATTTATTCACTGGCTTACTTATGTCTGTCACAGACTCAAGGGGTCTCTTCAGCTGGATGTCCGCCTTCTTCTGTCTCTGTGTTGGGCAGTCATCGCATACGCTCCTTTCTGGAAGGGTAAATGGCTTTCCCTGAAGAAGGGCTGTCAGGGCATCAACTACGAGGTCTGGGGATGTTGGGCATCCAGGGATATAGACATCCACCTTCACAATCTCATCAAGTGCATACACCCTGTCGGCGAGAGATGGAATATTATCTTTGGGAGGCTCTGCTGGGTCTGTTGACTTTGATTCCTTGTAAACCTTTTTCAATAGGTCATCTAACTTGAAGAGGTTTGCGAGTGCGGGAATTCCTCCGTAGCAGGCACAGGAGCCAAGAGCAATAAGGGTTTTGCACTTTGCCCTCATCTCCTTCGCCAGTTCCCTGTTCTCCTCATTCCTTATTGAGCCCGCGATGATTCCAACATCTGCCTGTGGAATCTCCATCTTTTTCTTCTCTCCCTTCTGCCCGAAAACCTTGTGGTCCATTAAAACTGGGATATGGACGAATTGAAGGTTTGGCAGAAGGTCAAGAAGCTTTTCGCCTATGTCAAGGATTGTGACCTCACAACCCCCACATATGGCGAACCACTCTTCTGCTACTCTTACAGCCATGATTCACCTCCTTTATTTTTAAACAGGTGGAGTTCCTTCAACCACCACCTGCGCTGCAACCCTTCTTGTATAAAGGTAGTATTTATCACCTCCTTTCTCCATTAGGACCTCAAATCCATCAGATTTATACTTGAGCATTGCATCCTTTGCCTCTTCTTCAGTCTTATATTCATTACCATCCCACATAAATTTTTTTCTCTCAACTATTTTCACCCTCATCTCTACCCTCCTTTCATAGGATTTGGTCCGAGTTTTCTTATCTGTTCAGTAAACTCACTAATTACCTGGGCGAATTTAATTCCCTCAGAGGCAGAAACCCATTCAAGCCTGAACCTTTCCCTTTCAATTCCGAGGTCATCAAGCATAAGGTGGATTCCCTCTGCCCTTTTCTGAGCCTTGAGATTTCCTTCCCGATAATGACAATCACCTGGATGACAGCCACACATTATGACGCCATCCGCGCCCTTTGTCAAAGCATCTATGACGAGATTTGGATGAACCATACCAGAACACATAACCCTTATAATTCTAACATTTGGCGGGTACTGAAGCCTTGATACTCCTGCTAAATCCGCTCCTGCATAGGAGCACCAGTTACAGCAGAAGGCGATGATAAAAGGCTCAAACTTTTTTTCCTGTTCTCCCATTTCACACCTCCATTGATTCAAGAGCTGCATTAATCTGTGCGCTTATCTGGTCAAGGGTGAAACCTTTAACCATTGCTCCCCTCTTTGGACAGGTAGCCATACAGCATCCACAACCCTTGCATAGGCTTTCGTTAACCTCGACAACCTTCTTTATTGAGCCCTGCCACATATATTCAAGAAGTGTGATTGCTTTAAATGGACATGGGTCAACACAGTATGCACATCCATCACAGTTTTCATCAATTATGTGAGAAATGTTTGCCTCAAGTTCAAGGTGGTCATGGGAAAGGATTGTGCTCGCCCTTGCTGCTGATGCCTGAGCCTGAATCACACTTTCCTCAATAAGTTTTGGGGAATGGGCAAGCCCTGCGAGAAACACCCCCTCTGTTGCAAAATCAACGGGTCTCAATTTTATGTGCGCCTCAAGGAAGAATTTGTCCTGAGTGAGTGGAACCTTAAAGAGCTGCGCAACCTCTTTGTTGTCTTCATAAGGAACAACCCCTGCTGAAAGAACAAGAAAATCTGTTGGGATTTCAACCTCCATTCCAAGGATGGAATCATAAACGCTAACTATAAGTTTATCTCCATCTTTTGAAACCTGAGGCTTTCTGTCCTCCCTGTATCTTATGAAAACAACGCCCTCTTTTCTCGCCTTAGTGTAATAACTTTCCTTAAAACCGTATGTCCTTATGTCCCTGTAAAGAAGGTAGACATTTGATTCAGGGGAAATTTCCTTTATCTTCAAGGCATTCTTCACTGCCTCATTACAGCATATCCTTGAGCAATAAGGTCTTTCTTCATCCCTTGAACCTACACACTGAATCATAACAAATGTCTTTGGAGAGGAGATTCCCTCACTTGAAATCTTCTCCTCAAGCTCCCTCTGAGTGATAACCCTTCTGTCTTCTCCGTAGAGGTACTCCTTTGGTTTATATTCCTTCGCTCCAACTGCTATTATAACAACCCCGTGCTCAACCTCTTTTATTCCATCCTTCGTTTTTATACTTGTTTTAAAGTTTCCAACAGAACCCTCAACGCTTTCAACCTTTGATTCAAGGAAGAGATGGATTTTTTGATTTCCTTTAACCTTATCAATTATTCCTCTTAGTTCCCTCTGCGGGTCTTCTCCATTGAAAAGATACCTTATATTTCTCAGATTCCCTCCAAGTTCCTTCTCCTTTTCAACGAGGTAGACATTGTATCCCTGTTCAGCAAGTTCTAATGCAGATGTCATTCCAGCAAGTCCACCTCCTATAACAAGTGCCCCCTTTGTTATTGGAAGTTTCCCTTTCTGAAGGGGTTCAAGGAGCACTGCCTTTGCAACTGCCATTCTCACAAGGTCCTTTGCTTTCTTTGTGGATTTTTCCTTCTCCTCCATGTGCACCCATGAACACTGGTCTCTTATGTTTGCCATCTCAAAGAGATACTCATTTAACCCTGCTTCCCTTATTACGCTTCTAAACAATACCTCGTGGGTTCTCGGCGTGCAGGATGCTACAATAACCCTGTTAAGATTGTACTCCTTTATCCTTTCCTTTATCTTTTCGCATGCATCTGCTGAGCAGGTATAAAGGAAGTTTTCAGCCCATATGACATTCGGTAATGTCTTTGCATACTCAACAACCTGAGGCACATTTACAACACCCGCTATGTTTGTTCCGCAGTGGCAGACAAATACCCCTATTCTTGGTTCCTGACCAGTTACATCAATCTCAGGTGGATATTCTTTTACCTTTATAAGGCTTCCCTTTACATCGGAAAGAAGTGAGAGAACCCTTGATGCGGATGCGGATGCCTGCATCACGGTTTCAGGAATATCCTTTGGTTCAGTGAATGGTCCTGCCACATATATCCCTTCTCTTACAGTTTCTACTGGAGAAAAGACAGAGGTTCTGCAGAAGTTGAACTCGTTAAGTTCAATTCCAAGTCTTTTTGCCAGTTCTTTCGCACTCTTTGGAGGAAGCATTCCAACAGAAAGAACAACCATATCATATTCATGAGAAGCCTTTTTATCCCCTTCTTCAAGGTAATGGACTATCAAGTTCCTGGTTTCAGGGACCTCCTCAATTTTTGCTGGTCTACACCTTATGTATCTAACCCCCTGTTTTTTTGCTGTTTCATAATACGCTTCAAATAACTTGCTGTATGCCCTCACATACACCGCCTCCTTCGTTGCATACATACAGCAAACTGCTGAGCAATAATCCCTCTCATTATCCCTTGACCCAACGCACTGGATGAATGCGATTCTTTTTGGATGCTTCTTATCAGAGGGTCTTAAAACATTTCCAGAATATGGACCTGATGCTGAAAGGATTCTCTCAAACTCAAGCGCAGAAACCACATTTGGATATTTTCCGTATCCATATTCCTCTTTCAATTTTGCATCAAATGGTTCATATCCTGGAGCAACAATTATTGCTCCAACATTTAATTCTATTTTCTTTTCCTTATCCTCATAATTTATTGCACCAGCAGGGCACACCTCTTTACATATTCCACAGGCTTCATAATTAAGATGGATACATGTATTTTTGTCTATCATTGCCTTATTTGGAACTGCCTGTGGATAAAGGATGAAAATGGATGGTCTTGAGTCAAGACCCATATTGAAGGTATTTGGAATTGGAATGAATGGTCTTTTTGTAGTTAGAACTGTAACCTTCTTTCCAACAGGACATATAAAATTGCAAGCACCGCAGGTCCAGCACATCTCATTGTGCTTTCCAAATGGGGGCTCAAGCTTCTTTCTTGGACCCCTTCCAGTAAATCCTATTGCGCTTCTTCCCATCCTCTCTTCACACATTCTCACGCACAGGCCACAATAGATGCAGTCATCGTTCTTTTTCCTTATCCTCGGCTCCTTAACACCGTGTGCATATGCAATGGTTTTTATGAGGTCTGAATCAGGACACCTTGCAAGGAGAAGCTCTGCAACCATTATTCTTGCCTTTTTAACCCTCTCTGTATCTGTCAAAACCTCAATCCCCTCATGAACGGGATAGGAGCATGAAGCCTGAAGGGCAGGAGCCCTTCCGGGGGTCTTTACTTCAACAAGGCACAACCTGCACGCACCGTAAGGAGAGAGGACTTTGTGATAGCAAAGAATAGGAACAGAGAATCCAGCCTTTTCAATTGCATTTATGAGCTTTGTCCCCTCCTCAACCTTCTTTTCATTTATAATTACCTCAACGCTTTTCATTTTTTACTCCTCTTTTTAAATTCTACTACTGGAATGGGTTCCGGAATGGTTTGTAATTCTTCTGCTTCCTTTCCTGTGACCTTAATGATTGCTGATACCTTTGGAGGACAAACTTCTATGCAGGTTCCACATTTTGTGCACAGCAACTGGTCTATAATATGAATGTATTTCGTCTGTCCCTTTATAGCATTTACAGGGCATTCCTTCATACAAACAGTACATCCTATACACTTTTCTGGAAGGATGTAATATTTGATCAGATTCTTGCAGACCAGTGCAGGGCATCTTTTATACTTAATGTGAGCCTCATACTCATCCCTGAAATACCTTATTGTAGAAAGAACAGGGTTTGGAAGGGTCTTACCGAGTCCACACATTGAGGCATCTTTTACAACCTGACCGAGTTCCTCAAGGAACTCAATATCCCCTTCCCTTCCTTCTCCTTCTGTAATCCTGGTTAGAACCTCAAGCATGGCCTCGCTTCCTTCCCTGCAGGTAGAGCACTTTCCACAGGATTCATCGTTTGTAAACTGTATGAAGAACTTCGCCACATCAACCATACAGGTTTCCTCATCCATCACAATCATTCCTCCTGAACCCATCATTGAGCCCGCTTCTGTTAAGCTCTCATAGTCAATTGGAAGGTCTATAAGTGATGCTGGTATGCATCCACCTGATGGACCACCTGTTTGAACTGCCTTGAACTTCTTATTCTTCGGAATCCCTCCTCCTATCTCATAAATTATCTCTCTAAGGGTTATCCCCATTGGAACCTCAATGAGACCTGTATTGTTTATCTTTCCGACGAGAGAGAATATCTTCGTCCCCTTGCTCGTTTTCGTTCCTATGCTTGAAAACCATTCTGCACCCCTGAGAATGATTACTGGAACATTAGCCCATGTCTCAACATTGTTTATAACCGTTGGACATCCCCATACTCCTTCCTGTGCAGGAAAAGGTGGTCTCTGTCGTGGTTCAGGAGATTTTCCTTCTATGGAATGAATAAGTGATGTCTCTTCACCGCAGACGAATGCGCCAGAACCCTCTCTTATCTCAAGGTCGAAACTGAATCCTGAACCGAGAATGTTTTCTCCAAGGAGCCCATAATCCCTTGCCTGTTGAATTGCGAGCTTCATCCTCTGAATTGCCAGTGGGTATTCAGTCCTCACATATATATATCCCTTATTTGCACCTATTGCATATCCTCCAATTATCATTCCCTCAATAACAGAATGGGGGTCTGATTCAAAAACGCTTCTGTCCATATAAGCACCTGGGTCTCCCTCGTCGCAGTTGCCTACTATGAACTTGGGGGTTTTTGGTTGTTTCCTGCACACTTCCCATTTGATTCCAGTTGGAAATCCTGCACCTCCCCTTCCCCTTAATCCAGATTTCTTTATTTCCTCAATGACAGATTCGGGGTCCATATATGTCAAAACCTTCTCAAGGGCTGCATATCCATCCCTTGCAATGTATTCCTCTATCTTCTCTGGGTCTATCATTCCCTTGTTCTTTAAGACAATAAGGTACTGTTTCTTAAAGAATGAAATATCTGAAACTAATGGAACGGGTTCCTTCTTTTCAGGTGGAACGAACATCAGTTTTTTAACAGGTCTTCCCTTTAGAAAATGCTCCTCAACGAGATGTGGTATGTCTTCGGGCTTCAACCAACCATAAAAAATTTTATCGGGCTCAACAACCATAAGCGGACCCTGTCCGCAGAAGCCATTACATCCTGTAATAACAATTGATATTTCCTTATCAAGCCCGTGCTTTTTCAGTTCCTTCTCAAGGGCATCCTTTATCTTGTATGCCCCACCTGCGACACAGCCTGTTCCTGTGCATAACATAAGTTCTATCCTTCTTACAGCCATATCTATCCTCCCCTTTCAGAACCTATTCCAAGGGCGTATTCAACAACTATTTTGCCTTCCAAAAGGTGCTCCCTGAAAATTTTTCTGACTTTGTCAGGAGTGAGGTCAACATACTTGACAGGCGGTTTGTCAAGGATTTCCACTGTAGCCATAGGCTCCCTTGAACACAACCCTGCACATCCACTTGTTGTTATCATTATGTCCTTTCTTCCACTCTTTTCCAATTCCTCAAGGAATGCTGATAGGATATTTCTCGCTCCAGCAGCTATTCCGCAGGTTCCCATATGAACTATCACCTTTCCCTTGAATTCTCCCTCCCTTAAATATAACCCCTTCTTAGCATCCTCCCTTTTCCTTCTCAATTCATCAATTGTGAGCTTCGGCATTATGCCGCCTCCTTTTTATATTTGTTTATAATCTCTCTTACATGAGGAATTGTGACCTTTCCGTGAACCTCTTCATTCACCATAAGAGCAGGGGCAAGTCCACAGCAACCTATGCACCTTACTCCTCTCAATGTGAAGAGCCTGTCAGGTGTTGTTTCCCCTTCTTTTATTTTCAACTCATCCCTAAATCTCTCCATAAGTTTATCAGCACCTCTCACATAACATGTTGTGCCTATGCACACATTTATTACATATTTTCCCCTCGGCGTAATGCTGAATGCACTGTAGAATGTGGCAATTCTTAAAATATGAGAAAGAGGATAACCAGTTTCTTTGGCTACATATCTTAATGCACTTTCAGGAAGGTAGTTGAATGTAGCATTTATCTCCTGAAGAATTGGCATAAGCGGTCCATCCCTTCCTTTATTCCTCTGAACGATTTCCACAACCTTATCTCTAAACTCATGCTCAATCTCAATGGGTGAGGGCTCAAGCGGTTGAACCCTGTTTCTTGTAGGACAGTTTGAAACGCATGTTCCACAACCAGTGCATTTCTCCTCATCAACATATCTCGGCTTTCTCTTCAAAGTTACCCTGAAATTTCCGGGCTCTCCCTCAATTTTTTCTATCTCCGAAAGGGAGATTATCTCTATGTCCTTATGCCTTCCAACACCGACAAGCCTCGGTGCCAATGTGCACATAGCGCAGTCATTCGTCGGAAATGTCTTATCCAGTTGTGACATTACACCACCTATGGATGGTTTATCTTCTACAAGATAGACCTTTATTCCAGCCTCAGCGAGGTCAAGGGCTGCCTGAATTCCTCCAACCCCTCCTCCCACTACCATTGCTGCTCCTATTTTTGTTTTGCTCATGCTACCTCCCTAATCTGTTTTTCCATCACACTTTCTTTAACTTTCTGAAAATAGATTGCCATTGGTCTGTAAATCATGTGAGACCACTTTCCAAATGGAAGTTCAACAAGAAGCATTGGAATGGTTATTGCTATGTGAACTGCGTAAGCATAATGGGTTGCAAGTGAAAGCCCTAAAATTCTAAATATGTGAAGGACAATTCCACTCAAAGCAACAAGGAAGAGAAGAAGCGGAAATGTGATATCGCTGAATTCAGAATACTTATGAACAACCGATTTTTTTCTTATCCTGCTCAAAAGCGCATCACCTGAGCCATAGAGCATAAAAATTGTTGCAATATATCCAAGCCATCTCTGGGGATGATAAACAGGATGAACCTTATCTGTCTGAAACCATTTTAATGCAAATACCAGAATAAAAAGCATCATCACACATCCCAAAGCCATAAGCCAGTGTGGGAGCCACCTCTCTTTTGTTTCCTCACACTTTCTTATATTCTCATGGGTTACAGAGTGCCTTATATAAGTTATGAATTCCCTTAGATATATTGAAAATGGAATCCTCAAATCTGCCATCGTCCACCTCCACATCCTGAACAGATTTACTCCTAAAATAAAAATCGGGAAAAGGATAACAAAGAGGGTAAAATATAGCATAATAGGATATGGGCTTGAAAACATATGGGATAAATCCATAGGGGTAGATAAAAATTCCTTTGTTGATATGGTTCCTCTAACATCCGGGTCAATGAAGGTATGATAAACCCATACGAGAAGGAGAAATAGAATTGCTGTCAAAAATAATAGACTGAAATGTAAAACCTTTGACCTCATTATCCACTTTGCAATTCCTGTCCAGTCATATTGAGCAAGGAGAAACCTTCTAAGGGTTGCCATTGAATGCTGTGGCTCATTCTCCCTTGGACACCACTTTGAACAATCCCCACAATCATGACATAGCCACGGTTCAAGGCTCTTTAACATCTCATCCCTCAATCCGAGGAGCGCAAACTGAATTGGTCTTCTTGGAAAAGGGGCACTATCTGAAGAGAGAGCGCATACTTGAGGACAGGTTCCGCAGTTGTAACAACCTGTGAAATCAAATCTTCCATACTTTTTTACCTCATAGACAAATCCTGGATAAACTCTTCCCTTCTTCATCTTTTCTCTCCTTGATTTTTCTTCCTCCCAAAATCCATCTTTCTACCTCCCCTTCCTTTAATCCCACCCTATTCCCAGTAAAACATTATAACAATCAAAAATTCATTTCAAGAAAATCAATAATCTTTGCCTTTGGATTAGAAATTTCATAAGATAAAATCAATGAAGGCATCAAAAATACTGGTGAAAGGAACCGTTCAGGGCGTTGGATTGA
>JBBIVP010000032.1:8237-14503 GCA_037439705.1 bacterium | reverse complement strand
AAAAAACCTTTTCATCCAATTTTATCCCTTTCCCCTGGTAACAATGTCTATGTGTGTCTACAAAATAAAAAGAACCAGCCTTGCAATGATGTAAAGGAAGTTATAAAAATTTTGTGTGAATATAGAATTTGTTTTTTGTTGAAATTTTTTGAACAGGAGAGATAATAAAAAAATGAGCGTAGGTGTAGTAGCAGATAAAATTTTTGAGAATCATCTTCCCTCTTACGGGCATCCTGAAAGTCCTGAAAGGGTGAGGGCTCTTAATGAGATGCTAAAGGAAAAAGGATTGATTTCAAAACTTAAATCCATTCCTTTGAGGAAGGCAGAAGAGGAGGAAATTCTTTTAATTCATACGAAATTCCACTTTAACCGGATAAAAGGTACAGATGGCAGAAGCGTTTACCTTGATACTGATACATCAACCTCAGCCGATTCATTTCAGACAGCCCTTTTTGCTGTAGGAAGTTCTCTGAACATGATGGAGGAATTTATAAAGGGAAACATAAAAAGAGGGTTTGCCCTTATAAGACCACCGGGACACCATGCTGAATCAGACAGAGCAATGGGATTCTGTTTTTTCAATAATATAGCCATTGTTGCTGAATTCTGCATAAGAAATGGAATGGAAAGGGTTGCAATAATTGACTGGGATTTACATCATGGAAATGGAACACAGTGGGCTTTCTGGACGAGAAGTGATGTCCTTTACATTTCCACTCACAGATGGCCATATTATCCCGGAACAGGTTCTTTGAGAGAAGTTGGTGAGGGAGAGGGAAGAGGATATACCGTGAACATTCCACTCCCAGGTGGTTCGGATGATATGGTTTATGTGGGATGTTTTGAAGAGATAATCGCTCCTGTAATAAGAAATTATCGCCCGGATATAATTCTCGTTTCAGCAGGCTTTGACCCATTCATTGATGACCCTCTTGGAGATATGAGGGTTACATCAGAAGGGTTTGGAAGGATGGCGGAAATAATTGTAGAAGTTGCGGATGAGATAGGTGCAGGAGGGCCTTTTCTCCTTCTTGAGGGCGGATATTCAATAAAGGGTTTAACGGAAAGTGTTGAAAAGGTATTCAGGGTTCTTTTAGGAGAGGAAAAAATTTCAATGAAAGGCATGATACCCCCTTATTTGAGGGAGCCCCTTCTTTCCACATTCAGGGTCTTCTGGAAAATATAGTGGGTTACAGGATTATTGACCACAAGGCAGACATAAAAATTGAAATAAAGGGGAAGACGATAGAGGACCTTTTTTCCTCGGCTTTCCAGGGATTTCTGGATATAGTCGTAAAAAGAAAGAGAAAAAAAATAAAAAATTTTGAGAGGAAAAAAATTTTTGTAGAAGGGATTGACAAGGAGGAGGTTCTTGTCAGGTTTCTGAACGAACTCATTTATTTTGTTTCCTTAAAAAAAGTTCCATTGAAGATTGAAAATTTGAAGGTTTATGAAAAAAGTCTTGAGGCAGAAATTCTTTTTTCTCCTCTGAATGAGGAGTTTTTTGAATTAAGGACGGAATTAAAGGCGGCAACCTATCATAATCTCAGAATTGAAAAGAAGGGAAATGAGTTTGTTACAGAAGTGGTTTTTGATGTTTAGCCCAGACCTTCATATTTGTTAAGTTGTAAAAATTGTTGGGCTGTGTAGAATAAAATAATAAGCGAGGGTGGCGGAACAGGAAGACGCGCTGGACTTAGGATCCAGTCTCGAAAGAGGTAGGGGTTCAAGTCCCCTCCCTCGCAGAGGATAAAAAAATGGAATACAAAGTAGAGAACATTTCTCAAACAAAAAGAAAGGTTAAGGTATCAGTTGAAAAGGAGATGGTGGAAAGGGAAATTCAGAGAATACTCAAAGAGGTTCAAAGAAATGCCGATATAAAAGGATTCCGAAAGGGAAAGGCTCCCATAGAGATAATTCATAGTTATTATGGAGAAAGTGCTAAAAGGGAGGCGATGGAAACCACAATTAAGCGGACGCTTTCTGAAATCCTTCAAAAAGAAGGTTTGAATCCAATCCATCCGCCCCTCATTGAGGAGATGTTTATAGAAGACAGTTTCAATTACGCAGTGAGATTTGATGTTCTGCCTAGAATTGAACCATTGGGTTATGAAAAGATGAAAATCAAGATAAAAGACTGGACGCTCACTGATAATGATGTGGAGGCTGTTATTGATGACCTTAGAAGAAAACATGCTACACTCAAACCTGTAGAAGAAAGGGATTCTGTAAAAGAAAAGGATGTGGTGGAAGCAGGTTCTCCTGAGGGTAAAGAAAAGGGTATTCTCCTCATTGTTGAAAAAGGCGATGAGTTTGATGGGAAGAGGATTGGTGATGTGGTCAACTTTAAGGACAGGGTTTTAAAAATTTTAAAAATCTACGAGTTAATCCTGCCAGAGGCAAATGATGAATTTGCGAAGGTTCTCGGTGAACCAGATTTCTCAAGTGTGAGGAAAAAAATAAGGGAAAAACTGGAAATGGACAGAGAAAGGGTTATCAAAAACCGGATTCAAAATGCTATATTTGAGCATTTGATTAAAGTTAATAACTTTGAGGCACCGGAAAGCCTCGTTTCTGAGGAATACAGAAGGCTCAAGGAGGAGCTCAAAAAGGATGACCCGGCACTTCCGAAAATCGCTGAAGAAAGGGTAAAAAGCGAGATACTCCTTTATGCCATAGCGGAAAAGGAAAATATAGGAGCTGAAGATGAAGAAATTATGGAGGAAATTGAAAAACTTGCGAAGGAAATGAACAGAAGAGTAGAGGTTCTCTCGGCAAATAGTGAATTGAAAAGAAGGATTGAGGATGGTATAATAAGAAAGAAAACGATGGAATTCTTAGAAAAAAGGTGTGAGGTTGAATATGAAAGGGATTGAAAAGCAGGTTTCCCAGCTCGTCCCAATTGTTATAGAACAGACCCACAGGGGGGAAAGGGCTTATGATATATATTCAAGGCGTTTAAAAGACAGTTTTGTATTCATAGGTGGAGAAATAAATATGTGGTCAGCCAATCTTGTTATAGCGCAACTGCTCTATCTTGAGGCAGAGGAGCCAGAGAAGGAGATTTACCTTTATATAAATTCATACGGAGGTGATGTGGCATCGGGTCTTGCAATTTACGATACAATGCAGTACATAAAATCGCCAGTTTATACTATATGTGTAGGGATAGCAGCAAGTATGGCAGCGATACTTCTTGCCGGTGGAGAAAAAGGCAAGAGATTTGCCCTTCCCCATTCAAGAATTCTCATTCATCAACCATGGGGCTCTGTGGGTGGACAGGCAACAGACATAGAAATTCATGCAAGGGAATTCGTAAAAACAAAGGAAGAAGTAAAAAAACTTCTTGCACAGCATACAGGTCAGACACTTGAAAAAATAGCAAAGGACATTGAAAGGGATTATTTTATGAGACCTGATGAGGCGAAAAAGTATGGAATTATAGATGAAATCCTTTTTTCAAGAAACAGGGAGAAGAAAAACAATGGTAAGAAAACTTGATGATAAATTAGTTAAATGTTCTTTTTGCGGTAAGAGTCAGAAGGAAGTTAAGAAACTCATAGCGGGTCCATCGGTTTATATATGTGATGAGTGCGTGGAACTGTGTAATGACCTGCTTTTAGAAGATTGGGAAAAGGAAATAAGTGAGGTTATAAGCGAGAAAATCCCGAAGCCAGTCCAGATAAAAAAATTTTTGGACCAATATGTTATAAATCAGGAGAGGGCAAAGAAAATTTTGTCAGTTGCAGTATACAATCATTACAAAAGGATTGAGAGTGTAAATCAAATAAAGGATGTGGAGATTCAGAAGAGCAACATCCTTCTCATAGGACCATCGGGTACCGGGAAAACCCTTCTCGCCCAAACCCTCGCGAAGTTTTTGAATGTTCCTTTTGCAATAGCTGATGCGACCACCCTTACGGAAGCAGGGTATGTGGGCGAAGATGTGGAGAACATTCTTCTTTACCTTCTGCAGAATGCGGATTTTGATATAGAAAGGGCTCAGAAGGGAATAGTATATATTGACGAGATAGATAAGATATCTCGTAAAAGCGATAGTCCATCTATAACAAGGGATGTTTCAGGAGAAGGGGTTCAGCAGGCTCTTCTCAAAATTCTTGAAGGAACGATTGCTCATGTTCCTCCAAAGGGAGGGAGAAAACATCCATATCAGGATTATATACCTGTGGATACCACCAACATCCTGTTTATATGTGGTGGTGCTTTTGAAGGACTTGAAAAAATTGTGGAGAAGAGGGTTTCCACGGGAAGCATCGGGTTCGGGAAAGAGGTGAAAGGAGAAAAGAAATATACAAAGGGAGAACTTTATGCTATGGTTGAACCAGAGGATTTGATAAAGTATGGGCTCATCCCGGAATTTGTTGGAAGACTTCCTGTAATAGCGGTTCTTGATGAACTTGATGTAAACGCACTTATAGAAATACTTACCAAGCCAAAAAATGCTATTGTGAAGCAATATCAAAAACTTTTTGAACTGGAGGGAATAAATCTCGTTTTTACGGAAGATGCACTTCAAACTATTGCCCAACTTGCCATCAAAAAGAAAACTGGAGCAAGAGGGCTTCGTGCAATTTTTGAGGAGAAGATGCTTGATATAATGTATGATATTCCCAATATGAGAGGAGTGGTAAAAGAATGTATTATCAATGAAGATGTGATTTTGAATTCTGCATCTCCGATTCTTATTAAGGGAGAGCGAAAGATAAGTGAGGGAGCCTGATGGAAGAAAAAAAATTTATTGGAACAGGAAAAAAGTATTTTCTGCCACTTATTCCATTAAGGGATGTCGTGGTGTTTCCGAGAATGACCCTCCCTCTTCTCATCGGAAGGGAGAAGTCAATAAAATCTATTGAGGAATCTTTAAAACTTGGTAAACATCTATTTTTGCTTGCTCAGAAAGATGCCCAGATAAATGACCCCAAACCCGAAGACCTCTTCAGGGTTGGAGTTTTTGCTACTATATCCAATGTTCTGCGGCTTCCTGATACAACATTAAAGGTTTTTGTTGAAGGGAAAAAGAGGGGTTATGCTCACAGGATTGTAGATGTGCAAACACATATAATGGTGGAAGCAGAGGAACTCGTTGAGATAAATCCGAACGACCAGGAAACAGAAGCTTTAATGAGGGCAGTTATTCAAAGCTTTGAAAGATATACAAAAGTCAATCCAAAAATTCCGCCCGAGGCTCTTGTTTCAATATCAAACATATCCAATCCTTCTATATTATCAGATGTGATTGTGGCGCAGATGATTTTAAAATTCCCCGACAGGCAGGCAGTTCTTGAAGAACAGAATGTAAACAAAAGGCTTGAGATGATATTAAAACTCCTTCAGGGAGAAATTGAAATTCTTGAGATAGAAGAAAGGATTAGACAGAGGGTAAAGAAACAGATGGAGAGGGCGCAGAAGGAATACTATCTCACCGAACAGATGAAGGCTATTCAGAAAGAACTTGGTGAAAAGGATGATTACAAACAGGAGATTGAGGAATTTGAGGCGCTCCTCAAAAAGAAGAAAATGCCTAAAAAGGTGAAGGAGAAGGTTGAAAGAGAGATAAAGAAACTCAAGATGATGTCTCCACTTTCTGCTGAGGCAACCGTTTCAAGAAATTATATTGACTGGCTTCTTTCCATTCCATGGAAGGAGAGGACAAAGGAAAAACTTGACATAAAGGAAGCAAAAAAAATTCTTGATGAGGACCATTACGGGCTTGAAAAGGCGAAGGAGAGAATTCTTGAATTCCTCGCTGTAAGGGCTCTTGCAAAGAAAGAAATGAAGGCTCCTGTTCTCTGTTTTGTTGGTCCCCCAGGAACAGGAAAAACATCCCTTGCCAAATCAATTGCAAGAGCCACAGGAAGGAAATTCGTTCGCATTTCCCTCGGAGGAATAAGGGACGAGGCTGAGATAAGGGGCCACAGGCGGACATACATAGGTGCCCTTCCAGGCAAGATAATTCATGGGATGAGAAAGGCTGGAACAAGAAATCCTGTATTTTTGATGGATGAGATTGACAAGGTAGGGATTGATTACAGGGGTGACCCCGCAGCAGCACTTCTTGAGGTTCTTGACCCTGAACAGAACCATGTTTTCAATGACCATTATATAGAAGTTGATTATGACCTTTCAGATGTCCTTTTTATAACAACAGCAAATGTAATATATACAATTTCTCCTCCTCTCCTTGACAGGATGGAAGTGATAAGGCTTCCCGGATATACGGAGGATGAAAAACTTGAGATAGCGAT
>JBBIVP010000032.1:0-8212 GCA_037439705.1 bacterium | reverse complement strand
GGTTTGAGTAAGGAGGAGATTAGTTTTACTCATTCTGCAATCCTGAAAATCATAAGGGAATACACCAAAGAATCCGGCGTCAGGAATCTTGAAAGGGAGATAGGAAACATATTAAGGAAGGTTGCGAAGGAGAAGGTTGAGAAAGGGATTAAAAAGCATATAGTCATAAGAGAAAATTCTGTTGAGAAATATCTCGGGGTTCCGAAGTTCAGACACAGCAGACCCGAGGAGGTTGATAAAGTTGGAATTGCAAATGGACTTGCCTGGACGGAAAGTGGCGGAGAAATTCTTGTGGCAGAGGTTTCAGTTGTTCCCGGCAAGGGAAATCTCATACTCACAGGGAAACTCGGTGAGGTTATGCGGGAATCAGCACAGGCAGGAGTGACCTACATAAGGTCAAGGGCAAAGGAACTCGGCATTGAGGAAGATTTTCATTCAAAATTTGATATTCACATTCACCTTCCTGAGGGAGCAATTCCAAAAGATGGTCCTTCTGCTGGAATTACTATGGCAGTTGCTCTTGCTTCTGCTCTTACAAAGATACCTGTAAGACACGATGTGGCAATGACAGGCGAAATAACTTTGAGGGGAAGGGTTTTGCCAGTGGGAGGTTTAAAGGAAAAACTTCTCGCTGCCCTTCGGGGTGGTACAAAAAAGGTTATAATACCGATTGAAAACGAAAAAGAACTTTCTGAGATAGAGAAAAAAATCATTGAGCCATTGGAGATAAAGCTTGTGAGCCATATGGATGAAGTCCTTGAATTTTCCCTCAACGCATCTCCGGACGAGATATGGAAAGGAAGAGGAAAAGTATCCCAGGAACTACAATTTGAGAAAAAAGAGGAGTTAGTAGAGACTTCTCCTTCCGCATCGCAATAAATAATTAGATGAAGTGGAGGGGTTTGGAATGGGGTTTTTTTGAATGCGATGTTATGTATTGACATTTTTGGAAGAGTGATTTAAAATAAAATTATAAAGGAAAAGAGATGAATGAGAGACAGAGAAATCTGGTTAGGAAGATAGGTGAAAAAATTCTTACAAAGGAAGAGATAGAGCGTCTGCTTTCTCTGAAAACCCAAGTGAAAGATGAGGGATTTGGGTATGATAAATTCGGCTTTGAACCTGAAAGCGCTTTAGCCTATTACCTCTTTTTCAACCTTCTCTACACATACTGGTTCAGGGTAAAAAGCGAGGGTCATAAAAACATTCCGAAGAAAGGAAGAGCAATGCTTGTTGCCAATCACAGCGGGATGATTCCGATTGATTTCATAATGATTGCCATTGATGTGATGAAACATGCAAATCCTCCAAGAATAGCAAGGGGAATAGTGGACCACTTTGCGGCTTCTCTTCCATATATCAATCTTTTTATTTACAGAGGCGGTTCTGTAATAGGTTCAAGGGAGAACATGGAAGAACTTCTTAAGGCTGATGAGCTCGTTGGAGTATTTCCGGAGGGGACAAAAGGTATAGGTAAACCATTTTCTCAAAGATATAAACTTGTTCGTTTCAATGTGGGATTTGTTGAACTTTCCATAAAATATCAGGCACCAATTATTCCTGTTGCAGTTATAGGAGCAGAAGAACAATTTCCCCAGATAGGAAAAATAAGATGGCTGGGAAGACTTCTCGGATTTCCATACATTCCTGTCACGCCTACATTCCCCTGGCTCGGTCTCCTCGGATTAATTCCACTTCCTTCAAGGTATTACATATACTACGGAAAACCAATAGAGTTTTATAAAAAACATCCTCCTGGCTCGGCAGAAGACCCTGAACTGATGAGAAGGCTCGCAGACCATGTTCAGAAGGTAATTCAGGAGATGATAAATCAGGGATTAAAGAAAAGAAAGAGAATATTCTTTTAAAATGAAGAAAAAAAACTCAACAAGAAATGCGAGGAAGAACATTTTCATTACGGGGGTAACGAGCACAACGGGGAGGATGGTTGCTGAACAATTCTATTTTGATAAAAGGGTTGGAAAAATTATAGGAATTGGAAGAATTGACAAGCCCTATTATTTCAACGATTACAGTCCATCCAGATTTATATATATGAAGGTTGATATTCTGAAATACAGGGAGCTCCACAATCTTTTCATTTCTTCTGAATTCAGGAACGCAAACATAAACACAGTGGTTCATCTTGCTTTTGTGGAGGAGGTTTCAAGGAGGGACCTTGACCCTCATACACTTAATGTAGAAGGAACAAAAAATCTTCTTGATATGTGCCTGAATACAAAAGGGATAAAAAAATTTGTTTTTAAAAGCACAATATATGTTTATAAACTCAAAAACAATTCACCTGCTATAATCAATGAAAGCTGGGACCTGAATTTTGACCCTCAGGCGCCACAGTGGATAAAAGATAGAGTGGATGCAGATATGCTGTGCAGAGCAGCTATGGAAAATGACAAAATGGATATAGTTGTTTTGAGGTTTCCTCATATTATAGGAAGAAATATAAATTCTCAGATGAACATATATCTTAATCAAAGAATTGTGTTCAAACACTTGGGATTTGACCCGGTAATAAACCTCATTCATTCAAGAGATGTGGTCAATGCGATTCAATACGCTGTTCACACAAATGTCAGAGGCGTGTTTAACATAAAAGGAAAGGAAACTGCGCCTCTTTCTACATTTTTGAGATTGAATAAAAGAAAAGTGATTCCCGTTCCACCTTTTGTTCTTTCTATGATAAACTCAATACAGTGGAAACTCGGGATTACTGATTTTTATTATCCCATAAACAAGGATTTCTTGAAATACAGCTGTGTTCCATCGTCAGAAAGGATGGAGAAAATTCTGAAATTTACTTCCAAAAATCATGTAAGGTTTGGATAAATTCAGAAAATTTTTATGTTCATATATTTCTTTGGATTCTTTTTAATGTCTGCTATCAGTTCTTTCAGTTCATTTATTGCTCCGAGCAGGTCTTTATACATTTTGTCTTCTGTTAAAAGTTTAGAAAGGGTGCCGTCCTTTGATTCAAGAGATTTTGAGAATTCTTCCAGTCTTTTTGTTAGCTTTTCAAGGTTTTCCACTGTCTTTCTGAAATCCTCAGCAGTTTTTTCTGGAGAAAACTTTGAAACTGCGTTTTTTATATCCTCTGTTACAGATTTTACATCCTTAATGCTTGATTCAAGCTCGGATATGGTAGAAAGGAATTTGTTATAAAGCGATGGGTCGTTTATGAATTTTCCGAGGGACCCCTTGCCTTCTGAGATTGAAGTTGCAATTACTTTTAAACTGTCCACTGCATCTGCCATCTTCTGGGCGAGAACTCCGAATACTTCAAATGCCTGTGGTATTGTTTTCATTGGAGTTCCTGAAATCAAATCTCCGTTTTTTACTGACTTCCATGAGACACCCTTTTGAAGCTCCACAACCACATCTCCGAGAACCCCCATTGTTCTCAGGGTAGCTACTGAATCCCTTGGTATTTTAACGGATTCCCTTTGAAGGATTTTCATTCTTACCTTTACATTTCCATCCGGGAGGAGATAAACTTTGCTTACCTTTCCAACTTCCACACCGGAGAAGAAAACAGGAGCCCCTTCTATGAGACCTCCCACATTATCAAATTCAGCCTCTATCTCTATTGTCCTCGCGAAAAATCCGAACTTTCCGCTCATCATTACTATAACGGCAGTAAGTGCAACTACTGCAACCGTTACAAATATCCCAACCCTGAACTCGTGAATAGATATGTATTCTTTTTTCTTCATGATACAAATGCCCTCACATAATCGTCTTTAAACTCAATAAGTTCTTCCTTTGAGCCATCAAATACAATTTTCCCTTCCTTAAGCATAGCAAAACTATCTCCTATCATAAAAGCATATTTCAATTCGTGGGTTACTACAACAGAAGTCACTTTCAGTTCCTCCTTCAACTTTTTTATGTGTTCAATTATTGTTTTTGCAAGAATTGGGTCAACCCCCGTGGTTGGTTCGTCATAAAGCATTACTTCAGGATTTGTGATCAGTGCCCTCGCTATAGCAACTCTTTTTCTCATACCTCCGCTGAGCTCAGAAGGCATCATATCTTCTGTTTCTGAAAGATTTAAAAGTTCAAGCACTTCTTTCACTTTCTTTTTTATTTTATCATCAGGAAAGCCCATTTCAACAAGGGGATAAGAAACATTTTCCTCCACAGTAAGGGATTCAAAAAGAGCGCCAGATTGAAAAACCATCCCTATCTTCTTTCTCATTTCATTAATCTCTTCCTCTTCCATTTTTGTTATGTCCTTTCCAAAGAGATAGATGCTTCCACTATCCGGAGTGATTAGACCCAAAATGAGTCTTAAAATGGTGGTTTTTCCGCCTCCGCTTCCTCCAAGGATAACCTTTGTTTCCCCTCTTTGAACGCTGAACGAGATTCTGTCAATGACCCTCTTTTTCTGGATTCTGTAAACCACATTTTCAAACCTTATGACTTCCTCCATTTTTAGAATATCCAGAAGAAAAACTTTGCGAGGAGGAAGTCTGCAAAGAGAACGAGGATTGAAGAAACTACAACCGCTCTCGTTGTAGCCTTTCCAACGCCCTGTGGTCCTCCGTAGGCGCTCATTCCCATGTAGCACGAGCAGGCAGTTATAATCAGCCCGAAAAAGAATGGTTTTGTAAGACCTATAATTATGTCCTGGTGATCAAGAATTTCCAGCGCTGATGAAAAGTAAAAGGCCGCTGAAAGTTTCAGGAAAAAAACAGTAATAATTCCTCCTCCAACAATTCCTGCTATGTCAGTTATTATTGTTAAAAGGGGCATTGAAATCATTCCCGCAAGAATTCTTGGAAGGACGAGTTTCCTTAAAGGGTCAACTCCTAAAGCCCTCATTGCTTCAACCTGCTCTGTAATAACCATTGATGCAATCTCAGCAGCAATTCCTGCTCCAACCCTTCCGTTTACCATGAGCGCTCCTATAACCGGTCCGAGTTCTCTTACCTGAGCTATGGCAACTCCTTTTCCTATATAAGCCTTTACACCAAACATTTCAAGAGAATAAGCAGTGTTTATGGCGATGACCATTCCTGAAAAGAGTCCTGTGAGTATTATTATGGGAATGGATGAAACACCGATGTAATCCATCTGTGTAAAGAATTC
The DNA here is from genome assembly GCA_037439705.1 of bacterium. Taxonomy (GTDB): domain Bacteria; phylum JBBIVP01; class JBBIVP01; order JBBIVP01; family JBBIVP01; genus JBBIVP01. Next base: position 3,103 of record JBBIVP010000032.1, on the reverse strand, counting down.
ATCCCGGTAGAAAGGCTTTTTTCCTAATCTGGCCATAGAGTCCTTGAAAAGTAGCCATCCCCTTCCTATCTCTCTGAAGATTTTTTCAGCAGCGTTCAGGTTCATGGGATTATTATACCATTATGGATAAAAAAGGAAATAAAAACTAAAAAGCTAAGGCAATACCAGAATGCAAAGATATTTAGAAAAATTCACTGATGAATTAATGATGAAAATTCAATCCCTGACCTCAAGCCAGCGATTTATGAGACCTCAAGAGATTCAAAAGCCTTTTCTCCCATTCTGAAGAACCGGTATATTACCTCTAAATGAAGAGCTATGAGAAGTATAATAAAAATGATGCTTATGAAAATTTGATAGGGATAAACCTTCATTTTCAGAATGAGTTTAAAGAATGTGTAGATGGGGACAGCGCTTATAAGAACTGAGGCTCCGACATAAAGGAGGCTTAAAACCATGTATATAAATCCACCGTAGCTCATTGGTATCTGGGCAACATTTTCATATTTGAAATTCGGATACATGGTTCCTATTCCAATCCCGAGGCTAACAAGTCCGGTGACTATTATTGCAATGTGGACTGCGGATATAACCATCATAAATTTTGTGGTGTGAAGCAGAATGTTTGTGGCGATGATTAGAATTTCAGCGAGGATAAACAGCGGAATGAAACCTATTATTGCTTTGCTCAGCAAAAATTTTCCTGCCGAAATGGGTGCTCCTTTTACAATCCATATACCTTCTCCTTCAAGGCTGACAGCAGAATAGAGGAACCTTGTGGCAACAGCGGCCACCACGAAACCCGCAAGACCTTTATTGACAAACGCTATAAAATTTTGCATGTAAAATGTCGGAAAGGGAAGTCTGTCAAGGGGAAGGACATAATAATTGTAGAGATATACCGCTATGAGTGCAGCCAGAAGAAAAATCTGAGACCACTGGGCAGTGTCCCTGAAGAATGTTTTGGTGTCCTTTAAGAGAAATGCCCTGAATGTTCTTCCCGCAGGACGGATGAGAAAGTCAAGAATCCTGTTGAAAATCGTTGAACGGGTAATTGGAGCTCCTCTTGCCTCCTGCGCTTTTGACCATGCAACTTTATCTGTTGTTCCGTAAAGGAGCATTGTTAGATATGTCAGAGAAATGGAGCCGGTTAAGAGAAGCAAAAGAAATCCAGAATTTATTTCTCCTTTAAGTGCATCAAAGCTTATTTTTGTGAGCCAGAAGGATGGAAGATAAAACTTTTCGGGCATATAAAGGGATGAGATGTAATTGGCGAGGTCTCTGAACCTTTCAGGGTCAACAAGCCTTTCGGGTCTCAAGACCCTTATGAGAATATAAAGGGCTACGCCGAAAAGCATTGCTGTGATAAACAGAAAATCCCTTGCCCTTCTCGCAGGAAAGATGGAAACGAGAAGAAAAGAGATTGAGGAGCCGATAGCACAGGGAATGAGGAGAAAAATGAAAAAGACTGGTATTGAGACGAGGTAGTAGATTATTCCTGCTTTATAAACATATCCGTAGGAGAAGAGAACGGGGAGAAAAAAGAACATGACAAGATAGGAACTGATGATGAGGGTATAGATAAATCTTGATAGAAAGAGGTCATAAATGGGAACGGGTGAAAATTTTAAAAGGTTCAGGTCCTCTGAAAAGAAATAGGTAGAGAATGCTGTTATTGAGTTGCTCATTATGAGGACGAAGAAAAATGAGAGATAAATAATTGAGAAAACCTTTCTCGCGAGGATTTCTCCAACTATTTCTATGGAACGAAAATAGATAAGGAGCTTTGTCATTGCCCAGAATGATACCCCGAATATGAGCAATGCCACAAAAATTACACTGAAAAATTTCAAAAACTCGCCCCTACTTTTTGGTTTTATCTTTCTCAGGATAGACTTTAATAAAGGTAAGGTGATTTTCTTTATCACTTTATCGGAATTTCTTTGCCGGTAAGTTTAAGGAAAATTGTTTCAAGGTCGGGCGATTCGGTTTTTGCTTTCTTTCTCAGTTCATCCAGTGTGCCTTCTGCGATCAATTTGCCATTGTTTATAATGCCTATTCTTGAGCACACCTCTTCGGCAATCTCAAGGATGTGTGTTGACATGAAAACTATTCTGTTCATCTCCTGCATTTTCTTGAAAAGGTTTTTCAGCATCCTTATTCCAACAGGGTCAAGTCCAATCATCGGTTCATCCACTATGAAGACAGAAGGATTGTGAAGGAATGCTCCTGCCATAACAAGTCTCTGTTTCATGCCGTGCGAATAACTTTCAACAAGTTCATCTGCCCACTCAGAAAGGTCAAAGAGTTCAAGCATCTCTTCTATTCTTTTCTCCCTTTCATCTTCAACCCCATAAATTTCTGAGATGAAGTTTAAAAATTCTCTTCCGGTGAGTTTTCCATACACGAATGGTTTGTCCGGAACAAATCCTATAATTTTTTTTACCTTTTCCGGTTCTTTCCAGACATCCAGTCCATTTATGAGAACCCTTCCGGAGGTTGGTTTTAAGAGTCCGGACATTATTTTCAGGGTTGTTGTCTTTCCAGCGCCATTGGGTCCAAGGAACCCGAAAATCTCTCCATCTTTTATTTCAAGGTTGAGTGAATCTATGGCTCTTGTTTTTCCGAATTCCTTCGTCAGGTTTTCAATAAGAATCATTCTGCTTTTATCACTTCAACCTTTATTTTTCCAAGCCCTTTTACCGCTTCAATCCATTCAGATATTCCTCCCTCGCCAAGTTTTATGTGGCTGAGATCCGCCGGAAACTGTCCGAGGGTTGGGTCAACGGGTATCCACTCTCTGTAAAATATCTCAGCCCATGCATGATAGAACAGGAAATCTCCCTGTTGAACAAGTCCCACTGCTATCCTTGCTGGAACTCCTGCTGCTCTTGCAAGAGTGGTAAATAGAACAGCATGTTCATTGCAGTCTCCCTTCATGGAGTTCAGGACATCAAGAGCGGACGGAACAGTGAATGACGCTTCCTTTTTTACATTCTTATAAACCCATTCATATATCCTTTTTGCCTTTTCCAGGTTGTCTTCAATCCCATTTGTTATTTCTTCTGCTCTGGATTTAATCTGTGGTGAGTTTACCTGAAGG
>JBBIVP010000031.1:8910-14679 GCA_037439705.1 bacterium | reverse complement strand
GAATTTTGAGCGGTGTGTGGGCTATAGGGTGCACAAAAATACTTGGTTTTGAGCTTGACCCACTTCTTCTTGTGGTTCCGGTCCTACTCTCTGCAAGAGCATTGAGTCATTCTGTACAGATTATGGAAACATATTGTGAACTGTTTTTTAAAACAAAGGATAAATACCAATCCATTTTGAAGAGCTTCTCAGAACTATACACACCCGCTCTTCTTTCCATTCTTACAGACGGTCTCGGAATACTTACAATAGGAGTTTCAGGAATTCCACTTATGTGGAAACTTGCCATTTATTCAAGCCTGTGGATAGGGAGCATATTTCTTGGAGTTCTCACCCTTTCTCCTGTTATGCTCCTTCTTTTTGGCCCACCAAAAGCCGAGAGAAAAATTTCATATTTTTATGAACGTTTTTCTTCTTTTCACACGATATTTTCGAGAAAGAAACTTTATACTTTTCTTACCCTTATATTTCTCATTATTGCCCTTATTACGAGTGGAATTATGGGAAGAAAACTCAAAGTTGGAAATGTCATGCCGGGGCATGCCATTCTTAAATCAGACCATCCGTACAATGTGGCTATGGATAAGGTAAATTCATATTTTTACGGAGCCAATCAATTTGTAGTAATTGCTGACACAGGAAGAGAAGGTGGAATAAAAGAGATTGAGGTTCTTCAAAAAATAGAAGAGTTTGAAAGGTTTATGGTGGAAGAGACTGGAGCTACTGCTTCTTTGAGCCTTTCTATGGCAGTAAAGCTCATAATGAAAATTTTTCACGAAAACGACCCTAACTGGGAAGTTCTTCCATACAAGGCGAGGGATGTGGGAGCCATCACATATACGCTAAGCGGGGGAAGAGAAATGCAAAGGCTTTTCAGCGAGGATTTTAAATCCTCACCAATAACATTTTTCTATAAAACCTTCTCCAATGAAAAACTTAAGGAGATTGTCAAAAAGGCTCAAGAATTTATAGATAAGAATAAGGACGAAAAAGTCAGTTTCAAACTTGCTGGAGGTCTTTTGGGCGTTTTATATGCAGTAAACGATGAGGTTGAAAGGTCCTACTGGTTAATTCTTGAGGTTGTTCTTTTGACTGTTGGAGTTCTTGTTGTAGTGTTTATGCGTTCGTTTAAATCTTTAATTATTCTTCTTCCTTCGCTTCTTCTCTCCCAGTTTCTATCAGAGGTGTTTATGTATTTGACGAAGATAGATATGAATATAAATTCCCTCCCGGTTGCTGCAGTTGGAATCGGGGTAGGAATTGATTATGGGATTTATCTTCTATCAAGAATTGAATCTCTTCTGGAATCAGGTCTTTCTAAAGATGAGGCTGTTAAAACAGCTCTTATGACCACTGGCAAGGCTATATTCTTTACCGCCTCCACAATGGTTGCAGGACTTGTATTCTGGTTTTTTTCTCCAATGAAGTTTACAGCGGAAATGGCACTTCTTTTAACAATTCTTATGATTCTCAATATGGATGGCACCCTCATATTTGTTCCCGTTATTTCAAAGGTTCTTTTGAAAGAAAGATAAAAGGCTGTACATTAATGTTTCTATTCTTTTGTTAATAAGAGAAAAATAGAGGCTTTCTTATAATAGGAACATTTTCCTTGTTTTTTTTCAAAATTTTATTATAATAAAAAGCAGAAGCAATGCGGGTTATGAAAAGTATAAGAATTGGAGAAATTTCGTGGGACAGGATAACTGTATTCTTACCGGATAATATTTCAATTACAATTCAAACAGAGATAGTAAGAATTCTCAAAAAAGGATGGAATCTTTGGTTCAGCCAGAGCATGATATCTCTGAGCTTAGTTCGGTTACACCGCCAAAACAGAAGAATACGGACGAGGTAGGCGAAATTTAACTTTAATGAGGTGAAAATATGAACCAGGAATTAGCCAATGTTATAAAAATATATTCAACAGGGATTCATCAGGAATTAAACAACTATCTTATAGGTAAGTCAAAAGATACACTTATAGGAATGTTGGTCGACTTGCTTACGATATATATAAATGATAAAAACTCTTCAACCGTAAGGGAGTTTATAACCGTCACTTTAGCGGGATACACACATAAAGAAGGGAAAATAGGATATAATGGTTTTAAGCAAGATGCTTTTGTTTCTGGAAGAACTATAAAATGTGAGGCAAAACCCAAAAATGTAAATACTGAGGAATTTGAAAAATATAAAGGGGTGAAAGAAAAACACCCCCAGCAAAATTAAATGGTGGTGGGAATTTTACAGATTATACTCCAGCGAGATTGCAAAAGGATAAAAGAGAGAAAGACCTAAATATGTTGGTGAGTGGGTTTGTAGATGGGAAACTCATTTATATCATTGAGTTTCCATTTAATTACCCAGATTTTATAAAAAATTTAGAGTCAAAAATTCAAAGATGGAAGGAAAAATTAAAGGGAAGCAAAAGCACAAGGGGACAATTTTTAAGAAGCGCTGAATTTGATTATAAAGATTATTTCCATTGTCCCAATTTAAAGATTGTTTATCTTTTAAATAAAACTGAGCTATCAAAGTATAAGGAATACATAACAAGAAATTTTTATAACTTTTTAGAGGGAAAAACAAAATGACTCAAGAAGAATATCTAAACAAGATAATTCAAGGTGATGCACTAAAAATTTTAAAGATGTTACCAGATGAAATCGTTGATGTTGGAGTAACATCTCCGCCTTACAATAAAGGCGAGAATAAAAAAGGTTGGTTAGTAAAAAATGTAAAGTATTCAAGTGCTACAGATAAATTACCAGAGGAAGAATATCAAAAAGGTCAAATTGATATTTTAAATGAAATTTATAGGATTACTAAACCTGGCGGTTCATTCTTCTATAATCATAAATTGAGATGGGAAAAAGGCTTGATGTTTCATCCATTGGATTGGCTGAGAAAAACGAAGTGGGTAATTAGACAAGAGATAATCTGGGATAGAATGATTGCTGCTAATATCAGGGGTTGGAGGTTCTGGCAAGTAGAAGAGAGGATATATTGGCTTTATAAGCCGAAAGGAAGAACTCTAATTGGAGAGGAATTGAAGCCAAAACACGCTTTATTGACATCAATCTGGCGATTTCCACCCGAACAAAAAAATCCTCACCCAGCACCTTTTCCTTTGGCATTGCCTGTTAGAGCAATTTATTCGATTATGGACGAAAAAAAAGGAGTGGTAATTGACCCTTACTGTGGAAGTGGAACAACATTAGTTGCGGCAAAAATATTAGGACATGATTTTATTGGAATAGAAATATCAGAAGAATATATTGAATTTGCCGAGAAAAGGTTAGAAAATTACAAATCTGAAGAAAATTATGTGAGGGTGGAAATAGCAAGGCATGTAGTAGAGAAGACATTTAAAGAAAGAAAAGAAAAAGGGGAATTTACCGGGAGATATAGTCCAAAAAATAAAAAAATAAACAAAGAACAGAAGATATTAGATTTATTTAATTATGAAAAAAGTTAAACTTCGCCTAATTCAGCATAAAGGGTCGTGTCTGACGGCACTCACCCTCCTTTTTGTTTCGTCTGCTAATAAGTATCAGATCTTGCAATATCAGGTTTATTTTCTCAAGGCGGGTTCTATAAATTTTTTAAAAAGTTCATAACCTCGCTGGATGTAATTCCCCCTTGCACAATCTTTTTCAGTCCATCTCAAACCTGTTTTTTTGATTGAATCTGAAGAGAAAATTAGGTACGGGACTGCACCGTGAGAATGGGTTTTTATACGAACGGGTGTTCTATGGTCTGATGTGAGGAGTATTCTTAAATTTTTAAATCCCTGAACTTTATCCATTAATCTTCCAACAACCTCTGAGTCATAAATTTCAATTGCTTCAACTTTCTTTTTTGCATCTCCTGTATGTGAGACCTCGTCTATTCCCTCAACATGAAGAAGGATAAGGTCAACTTCTTTTAAAGATTCAACACATGCTTCCACCTTTCCTTTAAAGTTTGTATCCATATATCCTGTTGCGCCGGGCACATTTATGATTTTCATTCCTGCAAGTTTTCCTATGCCTTTTACAAGGTCAACAGCAGATATTACTGCTGATTCAATTTTATACATTTCCTTTAAGGTAGGTATTGTCGGGGTTTTTCCCTGTCCCCACAACCAGACCGCATTGGCGGGTTTTTTGCCATTGTTCACTCTTTCTCTGTTCAACGGATGACCTGATAAAATTTCGTATGATTTTAAGAAAATCTCTTTTATTGAAATGTTTTCTTCAATAAAAACATTTATCCTTTCTCCCATTATATCATGAGGAGGTGGAATTTTTACATCCAGTGGTCCATCCTTCCAGACGAGGATGTTTCTGTAACTTAGGCCCGGATAAAAATTCATTTTTGAATTTCCGAGTTCTTTTTGAATGGCTTCTATAAGAATTTTTCCTTCTTCTGCAGAAATATGTCCACCGCTGTAATCCTCCATTATGAAATTATTTCTTTCTTTTTTAACGCTTACTAAATTGCATCTGAAAGCCACATCTTCTTTTTTGAGTTCAATTCCGAGACTTGCAGCTTCCAGAGGTGCCCTTCCGGTATAGTACTGGATAGGATTATATCCGAGAAGGGAAAGAGTGCCCACATCACTTCCAGGATGAAGTTCTGGAGGGATCGGTTCATATGTTCCTAACTCGCTTTTATCTGCAATTAAATCTATGTTTGGGGTCTTTGCAATCTCAAGAGGAGTTCTGTTGCCAAGTTCTTCAACCGGTTCGTCTGCAACCCCATCGCAATGGAGGATGATGAACTTTATCATAATCCCAGAGCCTTTACTACTTCCGAAAGATCCGGACAAGCTGTTATTGGTTCTCCCATGAGCTTTAATGGAACTTCCGGATCTTTTAATCCATGTCCTGTTAAGGTGCAAACAAGAACATCTCCATCTTCAAAGCCCTTTTCCCTTTCATATTTAAAAACACCTGCAAGAGAGGCTGCGGATGCTGGTTCACAGAAGATACCTTCCTTTGAGCCAATAAAATTGTAGGCGAAGAGAATTTCTTCGTCTGATACCATGTCTATTATACCATTTGATTCTTCTTTTGCTTTCAGTGCTTTTTCCCAGTTTGCTGGATTTCCAATTCTTATAGCAGATGCTATAGTTTTTGGATGCTTTACAGGTTCACCCTTAACAATAGGTGCTGCTCCTTCTGCCTGATACCCCATCATTTTTGGAAGTCGGGTACATTTTCCTTCTTCATAATATTCCTTATATCCTTTCCAGTAAGCAGATATATTTCCCGCATTTCCCACTGGTAGAAAATGATATGTGGGAGCATCGCCAAGCACATCGCATATTTCAAAAGAAGCCGTTTTCTGACCTTCAAGCCTGTACGGGTTAATGGAATTTACAAGGGTTATTGGATACTTTTCAGCCACTTGTTTGACTATTTCAAGAGCATCATCAAAATTACCATCTATCTGAACAATTTTAGCACCATGTGCTATTGTTTGGGAAAGCTTTCCATAAGCAATTTTTCCTTTTGGAACTAATATATATGCGGTGAGTCCTGCTCTCGCAGCGTATGCTGAAGCAGACGCAGAAGTGTTTCCAGTTGAAGCACAGATTATTGCTTTTGCTCCATCTTCAAGTGCTTTTGAAACAGCCACTGTCATCCCTCTGTCTTTGAAAGAAGCAGTGGGGTTAAAACCTTCGGCTTTGTAATAGAGTTGTATTTTTTTGGGAATTATTTCCCTTATTGCCCTGGATGGTATAAGGGGCGTATTACCTTCAAGGAGGGTTACTATGCA
>JBBIVP010000031.1:0-8885 GCA_037439705.1 bacterium | reverse complement strand
CCCTGTAAGCTCTTATAACGCCAGGCCACGCCATTTTTGAAGACCTCCGGAGAAAGCCCTCCTTATTCCTCTTATTGCCTGTTTTATCCTTTGTTCATTTTCCACTAAGGCGAAACGAACATATCCCTCTCCTCCCTCACCGAAGCCAGTTCCAGGAGAAACAGCAACCTTTGCTTTTTCAAGCAGAAATTTTGAAAAATTCAACGAACCCATATACAGAAATTCATCCGGAATTTTAGCCCACACAAACATACTTCCTTTAGGTTTTTCCACATTCCATCCTATGCTCTTAAATCCATCACATAAAACATCTCTCCTTCTTCTGTAGATCTCTACATTGCTTTTTACCCATTCATCAAGTTCGTTCAGTGCAAGAATAGCAGCAATTTGGATTGGCTGAAACATTCCGTAATCTAAGTAACTTTTCAGTTTTGTAAGAGCTCCTATTATTCTGCTGTTGCCTGCTGCAAATCCAACTCTCCAGCCAGGCATATTATAACTCTTTGACATAGTGAAAAATTCAACTCCTACATCCTTTGCTCCTTCTACCTGTAGAAAACTGGGAGCAGTGTAGCCATCAAAAACGAGGTCTGCGTAAGCGAAATCATGAATCACAATAATTCTTTTTTCCTTTGCAAAATATACAATTTTTCTGAAGAAATCAGCCTCCGCGGTTAAAGTTGTGGGATTGTGTGGAAAAGAAATGACGAGGACACGGGGCGGTGGAAGAATTTCGTTGTAGGCTGAGACTATGTTTTCAAAAAAATCTCCCTGAAGAATTGGAACTCCCCTTACATAACCACCCGCTATAATTGGAGCATATCTGTGGATTGGATAGGTAGGGGTAGGAACCAAAACAGCATCTCCCTGTCCAACTATTCCGAGCATAAGATGGGAAAAACCCTCTTTTGAGCCTATGGTGACAACAATTTCAGTTTCTGGATCCAGTTCAACATTGAACCTTCTCTTATACCAGTTGGCAAAGGCGAGCCTCAATTTGTAAATTCCCTTTGATGCGGAATATCTGTGATTTTTGGGATTTTTTACCGCTTCAATGAGTTTATTTACAACGGGTTCTGGAGTGGGAAGGTCGGGATTTCCCATTCCGAGGTCAATTATATCTTCTCCCATTACACGAGCTTTATATTTCATCTCATTTATAATGGAAAACACATAGGGAGGCAATCTTTTAATTCTTTCAAATTCTTCCATGGCTTCTAATTTTTTATAATTTTATCAAGGTTTAAAATTTTCTTCAACATAAGAGCTTCTGTAATATCTTCCAGCCACCACTTTCAGCCCAATTTTTTCTCCATATTCGGTATATTTCCTGAAAATTTCGTCCGGCACATATTCAAAAACCGATATAGCCTTAGAGGATGGCTGAAAATATTGTCCTATAATAACCAGATTGCAACCAGTATTTTTCAATTCCTCTAAGAGGTCATAAACCTCTTCCTCGGTTTCCCCCAATCCAACCATAAATCCCGACTTTATGATAGCAGACGAATTATTCCTGTAAAACTTAAGCACCTTTAATGCTCTTTCATAATCAGAAGATGGACGCAGAAACGCATAAAGCCTTTTTACAGTTTCTATATTATGCGATAGAACATCCGCACCGGAAGAGGTTATAAACTGGAGCGATGAAGGTTTCATTTTAAAATCAGGAGTTAATACCTCAACATTTATTTTTTCATCTATTTCTTTTATTGCTCTAACTGTTTTATAAAAATGAAGCGCTCCACCGTCTTTCAGGTCATCTCTTGTTACAGAGGTTATAATTACTTTCTTAAGCTGAAGTTTTTTAACAAGTTCTGCTATTCTATAAGGTTCTTCTTCGTCCGGGGGAAGTGGATTTCCTGAGTTTACATCACAGAATCTACAATTTCTCGTGCATTTGTCTCCCAGTATCATAAAAGTTAAGTGTTTTTTGGAAAAGCACTTTTCTATATTCGGACACCTTGCTTCTTCGCATACTGTATTGAGACGAAAACTTCTTAAAAGGGTTTTCATTTTATGTATGCCCTCATTAAAATGAATGTGTTTTTTGTAGGAGGATATCATTCTATAGAAAGGGTTAGTCCCGAACCTGTTACCTTTACCAGAACTTCCTTTCCGAAAACTTCTGAATAGACCGTGCTTTCAAATGCCATATCAACAAAAGGATATATATAGCCTTTTTTAATGAGATGTGACCATACCAATTTTGATATTGAGTTTTCATAAATGGGATATCCCGAAACCAAGGAAACTCAACCATTTTTTCCATTTCAAGAAATTTGCTGAAATTCCCCATTTTTTTTCTTGAGTTTCTCTTCTAACATAGATATTTTCTTTTTCCTCTCCAGGAAAATTCACATATAATATCACGAAATTTTCAATACTTTCAGCACGCACTTGCGCAATTACTTCTTCTTTTAACAGATTTTTATATCCCATAATACCGATTCCTGTGATGCCAAATAAGAAAAAGAAAAAAATTGAGGTTAATGAAATGATGATTTTCAAAAGAATTTTTTTTGACATTACAAGGTAAAAAATCCCGATCGTTAAAAAAAGTATAGAAAAAGATATGAGAATCCCTTCCATTTTCAGAATTCGTAAACCTTTTTGCCCTTCTTTTCTTCCTTTTTCTCGTAGCCCTTTTCAATTCTGTTTTTAACAGCGATGAGCATATCAGGAAGACTCTTTTCCTCAAGGTAATCCACTATAATCTGCGGAATCATAAATCCGGGTTTAAGATAGATGTAATATATTGCTATTGTTTTACCATCAAAAGGCTTTAATCTCCAGAACCCCCTTATTAACTGAAATGTGTCATCGTAGTTTATCCATCTTATTTCCCAGTTTTCCCTGTCAAATTCTCTTTTGAGGGCGTGTGAAATGGAAACAAAAGCCTTTTTTACATAAAAGCGAACAATTTGGTAGTTTTCTTTTTCTTCTATCACTTCCACCTTATCTACGGATGGCATGAAAAGGCGAAATTTTGAAGCGTCTTTGAGGACATCAAATACCTTTTCAATGGGTGAATTGATGAGTATCCCTGCCATTGCACCTCCTTCCATATTATTTTTGTCAATGGAAAGAATAACCGGTTTTCCCGCCAGGAAATCGGGACTCTTTTCAATGGATTGGGGTTCAATTAAAATGACAATAAGGGGTAAAAAAATTTTCATATTTCAAACCTCCATCTTGTTCCGGTAGGAGTATCTTCAAGGACAATTCCCATCTCCTTTAATTTTTCCCTTATTTCATCTGCCTTTTCAAAGTTTTTCATTTTTCTGAATTCCGCTCTTTGATTTATCATTTTCTCTACTTTTTTTATATCTACATTTTTAACCTCAGCCATAATTTTGTTTGTTCTTAAAAAAAATTCTTCGGGTTCGCTCATGAAAACCCCGAAAATTCCCGATATTTCTTTAATGTCTCTGATAAATTTAGCATAGCATCCTCCGAGGATTTGTGGATTTTTGATAGACGAGATATAAGATAATGTTTCAAATATAATCCCGATTGCCCTTGCAGTATTAAAATCATCATCCATAGCAGAAATAAATTTTTCCAGAAAGGAGTTTACCTCTCTTTCTTCACATCGTTCTTTCAACGGGTAATCTTTTAGTTTTTCCTTTATTTGAAGAAGGCTTCCATAAAACCTTATAAGAGCCCTCCATGTTTCTTTCAATCCTTCTTCAGAAAAATCAAGAGGACTTCTGTAATGTTTAGAAAGAAGAAAAAATCTTAAAACTTCAGGATCTGTTTTTTTCAAAACATCTCTTATTGTGAAAAATAATCCTGTGGATTTTGACATCTTTTCCTTGTTTATGTTTACAAATCCGTTGTGAAGCCAGTATTTTACATACCTCTGCCCGAAGGCGCACTCAGCCTGTGCGATCTCATTTTCATGGTGTGGAAAGATCAAGTCCATTCCTCCACCGTGAATGTCAAAAGATTTTCCGAGGTATTTTGTACTCATCACAGTACATTCAATGTGCCAGCCCGGTCTGCCTTTTCCCCACGGACTATCCCATCCTGGTTCTCCTTCTTTGCTCTTCTTCCAGAGCGCAAAATCAAGCGGGTCTTCTTTTTTTTCATCTGGCTCAACCCTTGCTCCAGCGAGCATCTCTTCAATTGACCTTTTTGAAAGTTTTCCGTATTCTTTAAACCTTTTTACCGAAAAGTAAACATTGCCGTCCACGACATATCCATATCCCTTCTCAACGAGCAGTTTTACCACATTTATGATGTCCTCTATATGTTCGGTTACTCTTGGTTCCACATCCGGTTTTATCATAAAAAGTCTGTCAAAATCGTTATAAAATTCTCTAATATATTTTTCAGCAACCTCTTTCCAGCTCAGATTCTCTTCCTTTGCCCTTTTTATAATTTTATCATCAATATCCGTAAAATTTCTTACATATTTCACCTCATAACCCCTGTATCTCAGATACCTTACAATTACATCAAAAACTATTTGTGACCTGGCATGTCCTATGTGACATAGGTCATAAACTGTGACCCCGCACACATAAATTCCTACTTTTCCATTAGATATTGGTTCAAACTTTTCTTTCTCCCCTGAGAGAGTATTATAAAGACTTATTCCCATGTTAAAAATATACCAATTTTTAAATGGAAAGTAAAATTAAGAGAAATGCTTTTAGTTGTTTAAAAGAGTATCTTTAAATCTCGTTGAGCTTTTTTAAAATTTCCCTTTTGGGAACCGCCCCTACAATTTTCCCTTTAATTTCTCCATTTTTGAAAAAAAGAAGGGTGGGAATGCTCATTATTCCAAATCTCTCTGCGAGCTCAGGATAATCGTCAACATTTACCTTTACAACCTTCATGTTTCCCTTCATTTCCCTTGCTATCTCTTCAATTACAGGTGCTATCATTCTGCATGGTCCACACCATGGAGCCCAGAAGTCCACCATGCACGGTATTTCTGATGCCACTATTTCGTCAAATTTTTCTCCTTTATATTCAATTACTTCACTCATTGACTCCTCCTATTTGAAAAACTCTGCTTTTCTTTTTAAAAGCTCCCATTCTTCTCTTACTATTTTTTCTATCTCTTGAATGTCCTCATCGGTTAAATGGTTGAACCTTCCCTGAAGCCTCATGTATTCCTTTAATGGAAGGAGTTCCTCCGGGAAATATGTGATTCTGTATTTTCCGTTTTCAATTTCGTAAAGAGGGAAAAAGCAGGTTTCAACTGCAAGTCTTGCAATTTTTATCGTTATATCACTGGGATGCCTCCATCCCAGGGGGCAGGGTGCAAGCAAATGTAAATAAGTTGGGCCATTCACCTCTTTCGCTTTTTTCAACTTGTCTATGAAGTCCATTGGAAATGCTATGGAGCAGGTGGCTACATAGGGAGTTCTGTGAGCAGCCACAATTTCTGGCACGTTCTTTTTCCATACAGGCTGTCCCTTACTTTTTTTACCTGCTGGAGATGTTGTTGTCCATGCATGAAATGGGGTAAGGCTTGACCTCTGAATACCTGTGTTCATATATGCTTCATTGTCATAGCAGATGTATATAAATTTATGCCCTCTTTCCAGTGCTCCTGATAATGCCTGCAACCCTATATCTGCAGTTCCACCGTCTCCTCCGATGGCTACAACAGTTATATCCCTTTGTGGAAGTTTTTCTTTTCTCATTAATACTTTAAAACCTGCTTCCATGCCCGATGCCACAGAAGCGGCTACTTCGAAGGCAGCATGAAGCCATGGGATTTTCCAGGCAGTATCAGGGTAATATGATGATATTATTTCCATGCATCCAGTGACCATTGAAACGACCGTGTCCTTTCCGAGAGTTTTTGTTATCAGCCTCATTCCAAGTGCAGGACCACAGCCCTGGCATGCTCTATGTCCCCTTTCAAAGAATTCATCCCTTGTGAGTGCTTTTGCAAACTTTATAAGTTCTCTTTCTTCTGGTGTTAGTTTTCTCATTCTCTCAACCCTATAATCTCTGCTTTTCCTGGTTCCTGAGAACATCTTCTGGTTCTTTCGTATGCTTCAAGAAAATTTTCCACTTTTACATCCCTTCCACCAAGTCCCATAATAAATCCATAAATCTGAAGGTTGCCGTTTTTTCCGTAAAGTGCAGAGCGAACCTCCGAATATAAAGGACCCGGAGGACCTCCGAAAGAAATAGCCCTGTCTATAACTATGAGGATTTTTGCATTTTTAACGCTTGAAAACAGTTCTTCAAACGGGAAGGGTCTCCACAATTTTAATGAAAGAAGTCCTGCTTTAATCCCTTTATTTCTTAATTCCTCAATTGCAATAGTTGCTGTTTCTGCTATTCCGCCCATCATAAGGAAAAGTATTTCAGCATCATCAGCAAGATATTTTTTTATTGGTGAATATTTTCTTCCAAAAATTTTTTCAAATTCATCCCATACTTCCAAAATAACCTTTTTTGAACCGAAGAGTGCCATCTCCTGCGCCTTTTTCACCTCTGTGTAGATATCCGGATGTCCCACAGGTCCCATGGTTATTGGATTATCGGGATGGAGTCTGAGAAGGGGTTCAAATTTTTTCCCGAGAAATTTCCGCACTTCGCTCTCCTCGGGAATACCAATTGGTTCGGTCACATGGGTTAGAATGAAACCATCAAGGTTTACACATACAGGGAGATGCACTCTTTTGTCCTCTCCTATTCTGTATGCCTGTAAAATCATATCAAATGTTTCCTGACCGTTTTCAGCAAACAGTTGAATCCATCCACAATCTCTCTGTGCCATTATATCGCTGTGGTCGTTCCATATATTTATTGGAGCGGAAAGAGCCCTGTTGGCAACTGCCATTACTATCGGAAGTCTTAAACCAGAGGCAATGTATAGCATTTCTGACATTAAAGCAAGTCCTTGCGATGATGTGGATGTAAATGTTCTCGCTCCAACTGCTGCAGCTCCTATGCAGGCACTCATTGCAGTATGTTCAGATTCAACAAGTATGAATTCAGCATCCAGTTCTCCGTTAGCAATAATTGACGAAAGCCTTTCAACTATATGTGTTTGTGGAGTAATTGGATAGGCAGAAACTACATCCACATCTGCAAGTTTCACTGCTTCCGAGATGGCAAAGGAAACCTCAATTGCTTTTACAGGCATTACCACTCCTCCATTACCATTTCTATTGCATCAGTAGGACATTCTTCAGCACATATTCCACAACCCTTGCAATATGTCAGATTGACATCAAAATATCCGTTTTCAACCATGATTCTTGAATTGTCGGGGCAGAAAAGCCAGCAGATAGCACATTTTATGCATTTCTTTTTATCAGTTACAGGTCTGAAGGTCCTCCAGTTTCCTGTTTTGTTTTCTTTTGAACTTCCGGGTCTATCTATAATTGCTCCCGGATTTATCTCATGCCATTTTTCGTTGGCCATTTAAGTTTCCTATCACTGCTTTTTCATAAGCTAATTCAAAAGCCTCATAATTTTTCTCGCCCATTTTTCCAAACCTTTCTTCATAAAATTCCGTTATAGTTTTCTTTGATACAATGGGTTTTACTTTAAGAAATGCTCCGAGTATAGCAGTGTTTGCAACCGGAATTTTTATTTTTTCGACAGCGATTTCTGTAGCATTCACAACACAATAGGTTCCTTTAAAGTTTAATTTTTTAATTACTTCTTCAATGGTTTTTGCAGTATTTAAAACTATCAGACCTCCTTCTTTCAAACCTTTAAGGGTCTCGGGTTCCGCTCCAAGAAGAGGGTCAAGAATGATTAGAGCATCGGGATTGTATATATCACTTCTTGTTACGATTTTTTTATCATCCATCCTCAGGAAAGCCTGAACAGGTGCTCCCCTTCTTTCTGAACCAAAACTCGGTTTTGCCTGAGCGAACCTTCCTTCCATAATTATAGCAGTAGCAAGAAGGTCAGCGCACGTTACAACGCCCTGTCCGCCTCTTCCATGAAATCTTATTTCAAACATAAAACAAAAAATAATCTTATAATTTTGACTATTCAAGTTTTTTTGAGAACAAGGGTGATCCATCCATCTTCTTTTATGGATTCTAAAAGTGCAGTTTCTTTTGTAAATTCATTGATGATAGTGGTTCTATACCCTTCAGTAATTCCGGAGAGGATGAGAATTCCATTCTTTTCAAGTGCATTTAAAAGATGGCTTTTGAGTTCCATAAGAATGGTATGGTAAATGTTAGCAACAATGAACGGAAATCTTTCGTTCAGATTTTCTACTGAAGTATGCAAAAATTCCGTGACTTCTGCTACTCTGTTTTTCATGGCATTAAACTTTGATGTCTCAACGCACCTTCTATCTATATCAATTCCACTACACCTTTTCACTCCCATCTTTGCAGATATGATAGTGAGAATTCCAGACCCGCATCCTACATCAAGCATTTTTTCTACTGGATTTCTTTTTAGGTATTTCTGAACAGCATATGCGCAGGTTCTTGTGGTGGGATGAGTCCCTGTTCCGAAGGCAAGTCCACAGGTAATTTTTACAGGAATTTTATTCCCTTTATATTCCATCCATGAGGGAACAATGGCAAAGTCAAGGATTTCAACTATTCTGAAATAAGACTTCCAGTTTTCTGAAAGTTCCTCATCGCCGAGAACGCTGACTGAGAGCTCGGATATTACATTTGTAAATTTTTCTTTTATCTTTTTCAATGTTTCAATTTTTTCCTGTTCGGTAAGAAAATAGGCATAGAGAAGGACATTATCTCCGATCATCTCCGGAGGATTATCCCAGAATGTTTCCGACTTCTTTTCTTTTGTGAATACTCCGTGTGAGCCTTCGCTCAGGAGTATAGATGCGATTTCATCTTCAATTCCTTTTTTTATTGACATCTTCACTTCTATCCAGTTTTTCATTGTAAGAGATTATAAATAAAATT
>JBBIVP010000030.1:0-15035 GCA_037439705.1 bacterium | reverse complement strand
AAAAGAACTATTTTACTAAACAAGCCTGGGTTTAATAATTTTTGACCTGTCAGGGTTTTCAACAAATCCTTCTTTTAGAAAACTGGCTCAATATACCAGAATTCAGAACCCGCAGAATAATGAAAGGGGAAAAGACATATATGCTATGAACAATGCTTTATTCCTTGCAGATGGAGCACAGGGAATAATTTCTTATAACATAACATCCCCATCCTCAATAACCGAAATGGACAGAGAACCGATAACAGGAGGAGATTCTCAGGCAATATCTGTATATGGAGATTACCTTTATGTGTCCGCAGGAGCAATGGACCTCGTTACAATCAGCATAACATATCCCTTTAATATGACTGAAACAGGCTCAAATCCTATATCAGGAGACCCTGTTTCAATAAAGAGATTAGGGAAATTTTTGTTTGTCGGAACAACCCTTGGAGAACTCCACATATTCAGCCTTGATAAGCCTTCTTCTCCGTCGCTCTTAAAAACCCTTACCCTTTCATCAGATTCCGTAACGGATATGGAGATTGATGGAGATTATTTATATGTCGCAAATAGAAGCGGAGGGCTTTACATTTACAGGTTTGAAAATCCAGAATCCCCTGAACTCTTAAAAAGGCTAACAAATCTCGGAACCGTCACCTCCCTTCGTTTATATGGAAAGAGATTGCTCGTTGGAACGAATGAAGGAAATTTAAGAATTCTGAAAATTGCAGATCCAGTTGTGCCTGCTGAAGAAGAAACTCTATCAGGCTCCTTCTACAAAATTTCTTCTGAATTTCCATTCATATTTGCTGTGAAATCAGATGGAATTTCTGTTCTTTCCTACTCAAATGGAAATATAAGCCAGATATCTCAAATCTCTCTTCCTGATGTCAAAGATTCTCTATTCAATGCTAACATTCTTTACATTGTGAGGAGATATTCCCTTGATGTGTATGACCTTTCAAACCCTTCATCTCCCTCCTCAATAACATCCGTCTCCCTTTCAGATGGCAGGGGGATTGATGTAGATGGTGACATACTCGCTGTTGCTGATGGAAGCGATGGACTAAAACTCTTCAGTATATCAAATGCCACACAGCCCGCTTATACATCCTCCTTCCATCTCCCATCTCCTTATACAGGAAATGCTGAATCCCTTGAGATAAAAAGAAATATCGCCTTTGTAAGTTTTGGAACAAGTGGAATATGGATATTAGATATAAATGACCCATCAGGTCCAGCAGAAATCGGAAAATATGATACTCCCGGTTCAACATACGGTTCAAGGTTTAATGGTGACCTTATATTTCTTGCGGATGGAAGCAATGGATTTGTGATTCTAAAGGCTTCAAACCTAAAAACTCCTTCCCTTCTTTCTTCAATTCAGACAACAACCGCGCTTTCTATTTCTCCTTTCGGAACTGACCTCTTTCTTGCAGATGGAGGAGGTGGACTTAAATCCATTGATATAACATTCCCTGAATCGCCCGTAATTGTAAGAACAATAAACTCACCCAATGCCATTTCTTCGTTGAACCTCGGACACAGGCTCTTGCTCTCCGATTCAACCGATGGACTGAAACTTCTGAGGGGCTTCAGAAGTTCCCTGTCATATCTCACTCCGAAAAAGGCTCAATCAACGGATGTGGTTATTTCTGACATAAATATAGTAAAAGCAAGAATCATCCCAAACCCGTCCGTTCAGGAATACGGAAGCATAAGTTTTCAGCTTTCAAACGATGGAGGAAGGACATGGGAAGATGTTTCACCTAATCAGGACCACATATTCAACTCAACTGGGAAGAATCTCAGATGGAGGGCGTTTCTTTCAACGAACGACCAGGACTTTACACCTTACCTTGACAGCCTTAAAATAATATACAGATATGCGCAATAGTCTCAAAATAATTTTGGTCCTTCTGATTTTCCTGGGCTGTGGAAATAATAACGATGAAAACGGAAAAAGCAATCCATTGGATTATTATTTCACTCTTGATGAAAACACATCATGGCTCAATACAGGAATCAAACTGGAAAGGGGTAAGGTTATAACCATAAGTACCAATGAAGAAAAGGCAATTGGCTCACTCGTTGTTGACCCGGATGACCCAATTCCATTCTTTGGACACAGGGGACTCATAGGAAAAATTGGAGAAAATGGTCTATCATTTATCATAGGGATGAAATACAGGTTTCTCACGAATACCATAATGGAAGGAGAGAACCTTTTCATAGGATGGAATGATAAGGACTTTGAAGAAAGGGAAGAGGGATTTCCTTCCGAAATATCAGTAACTGTAAGAATTGAAGATACCGATGCACCGCCACTTATATCTCCTGTTGATGGAATATGGGTGAATACCGCTACACCTGTTTTTGAATGGGAAGACCTTGACAATGCAGTTCAATATGTACTTGAGGTATCACTTTTCCCAGATTTCAGAATAATTGAAACATCAGTTTCTGTAACCACATCCTATGTAAATCTTACAGTCCCATCAGTTCAAACTCCAACCCCCTCTCCTCAACCACAGGTTCAGCTTCAGGAAGGGGTTCATTACTGGAGGGTAAGAGCACAGGTGAATGTAGGAAGGTCTCTCTCTCCAATCCTCCAGTGGACGAACTGGTCTCCTCCTTACAGACTCGGCGTTGAACTCGGTGCTTCACCTTCCCCGCCAACATTTTTATCGCCGGTAACTACAACAGGCATTCAGGAAGGAAAGAAGGTCTTTTTTGAATTTAAAACGAATATGGACCCATCTTACTCCTTCTGGAGGTGGAGGGCGGTTACTACTGCCTGCGGGGAAACACCGCAGATAGACCCTGATGACCCGACAAGCGGGAATCCATCTTCCTGGATGGTCCTTCAGACAGTCCTTTCATCAAACAATCCAACAGAACCACCCTTTTATTACGGTTCTTTTACATCTCCAGAACTTACAAGGGGAGAATGGCTCATAAGGGTTGAATTGAAGGATATGAACGGGGTAACATCTTATTCGGATATGAATCTCTCAATCGGATGTGCTGAAGAATCGGAATAATTAAAATTGTGAACTTTTTTGACAATTAATTTTGAAAGTTTTAAAATTGCCCAACAAGATAAGAAAAATGAAACTATTTCGATGAATAAGGTGATTAAAGAAATAATAAGAAGAATTGTAGAAGAAGTTGATCCAGATAAAATTATCCTTTTCGGCTCCAGAGTGAAAAATAAAAGCACAAAATGGAGTGATTATGATATATGTGTTTTGAAATCAGGTATTAAGAAAAACGAATTTGAAAAGAAAATTTATCTTAAACTTTTTGGAATAGGTGTTCCTGTTGATATAATTGTTGAAACGGTGGAAAGATTTGAGAAACTCGAAGAAAATAAATTTTTAATCCATCATGAAATTGCAAAGGATGGGAGGATAATTTATGAAAAACCAAGAACTCGTAAATGAGTGGCTTAAAAGAGCAAAAAGCAATTTAGAAAGGGCAAAAGCAGGTAAAACTTCAGAAGATATTCTCGATGAAGACCTGTGTTTTGACGCACAACAGTATGTAGAAAAAGCCTTGAAAGCTTTACCCGTGAGCCTTGATGTAGAATTTCCCTGGAAACACGACATTGATGCGCTTCTTGATTTAGTTTCAAAAGCAGGAATTGAAATCCCAGATGAAGTGAAAAGAGCTGTAATTCTTACTCGTTATGCTGTTCATACCAGGTACCCTGGATTCGATGAACCTGTTTCAGATGAAACTTTTATATAATGAAAAGAATTTTTATGTCAATCGTTAACACACTCAATCCATATCCTGAGGTGAAGGAATATGAAGAGGAGGTTTTCAATTTTATAATGAAACTCGTGTCCTTTTATCCTCTTCTTGTGAGGATTGCCATTTTTACGGGAGTCCTATTTCTTGAGGTGTATCCAATTTTATCCTTAAAATCTTTGAAGCCATTTTCCTTTATGAAACATGAAAAGAAAGTTCGCATAATTGAGGAAATGCTTGAAAAGAAGCCCGGCATAAGGAGAAATCTCGCAAGGGCTTTGAAAGCTCTCGTTCAGATTGCACTTTATGAACATCCCTGGTATATGAAAAAGGCAGGATATTCATGGGCATTATAACTCCGGAAAATCTGAAGGATAAGGAAGCATATTTTGACATCTTAATAGTTGGCTCCGGAGCAGGTGGAGGAACATGCGCGGGATTTCTTGCAGAAAGTGGTTTAAATGTAGCAATCATTGAGGAAGGAGATTACATACCGCCGGATAAACTTCCAACAAGTGTTGGAGAGGCATTTTTAAAACTTTACAGAAATGCTGGTGCACATTTCATATTAGGAATCCCGGGAATAGCATTTGCAGAGGGAAGGTGTGTGGGAGGAAGCACTGTGATAAATGGCGGAATGTGCTGGAGGACAACCGAAAAAATTCTTGAAAAATGGCAACTGGAAGAAGGCATAGAAAAGATAGAGCCTTCTTTTATGGAAAAATACTTTGAGAGGATTGAAAAGAGAATAAATGTTGAAGAGCAACCACCTCATACCTGGAGCAGGGCAGGAATAATTTTTAAGAATGCTGCAGAATCTCTTGGATGGAAGATTGTTACTGACAGAAGAAACCAGAAAGGATGTAAGGGCTTGAGTCTTTGCATGGCAGGATGTCCCACAGGAGCGAAGCAATCCGTCCTTCATACCTACATTCAGGATTTTCTGAAAAAGGACGGAACAATTTTTGCTGGATTCAGGGCTGAAAGAATAATTTTTAAGGGGAACAAAGCAGTTGGCGTTTTATGCAAGGGAAGGGAAAAGGAAATAAGGTTAAAAGCAAAAACTCTTGTTCTCGCATGCGGTGCGGATGAAACTCCCTCCCTTCTCATGAGGAGCGGTTTCAAAAGCAGTTCAGGGATGCTCGGAAAAAATCTGTATGTGCATCCAAATGTGAAGGTTGTTGGCGTTTTTGATGAAGAAATTTTTCAATGGAGAGGAGCCCATCAATCCCATCAGGTTCACGAATTCAGAGATGAAGGGATTGTGCTTGCCACAGCAGGCGTTCCTCCTTCAATGATTGCCATGTCCGTGGAGGAAACGGGCAAAAAACTTGGAGAATTTATGGAAAGCATAAAAAACATGCTTTTTGCCGGTGCCCTTATAGAAGATACTGGAACAGGAATGGTTAAAAACATCTTTGGTGGAAAACCTGTTCTCCTTTATAACATAAACGACAACGATTTTTACAGGGCTAAAAGATCTGTTTCTCTCCTTTCAAAACTCTTGTTTGAAGGGGGTGCTAAGGAAATAATTCTTCCTTTCAGAAATCTGAAAAAGATAAAATCTCCGGAGCAGATTCCACTTATTTTTGATAGAGGGATTAAAAAAACCGATACGGAGATGATGACCGTTCATATAATGGGAACAGCAAGGATGTCAGGAAGTCCAAAAAGAGGGGTTGTGGACAGCTGGGGAAGGGTTTACGGGACGGAAAATGTGTTTATATGTGATGCAAGCATATTCCCTTCTCCCATTGGACTTAATCCTATGCTTTCAATAATGGCTTTTTCCGCAAGGACCGCAGAATATATTGCTGAAAATAAAAACAGATTGTGAAAATAGCAGATGTCCTTTTACCACTTCCCTTTGACCAGCCGTTCTCTTATATTTCTGAAGAAGAGGAAAGCATCCTGTTTAAAAGGGTTCTTGTGCCCTTTGGAAGAAGAACCTTAACAGGAATAGTTGTGGAAGAAAGGGAGGGTTCAGGAGAAGGATTAAAAAGGATAGAGAGAGTGCTTGATGATTTTTCTCTTTTTGATGAAAAACTTTACAGATTTTACAGGGAAATTTCACAGTTCTACTATGTTCCTATAGGAGGAATTTTAAAGTTCGTCCTTCCCGGATGGACGACATATAAGTCAGTGAAATGTGCAAGAATAAAAAGGGGAGCGGAATTAAGCGGGCTTCCCGAAGAAGCGATAGAATATCTCAAAACATACCGAACGATGAAGGCTTTAAGGAAAAAGTTTCCATCACTTTACAGAAAATTAAAAAAACTGGAAGAAGAGGGAATTCTTGAAGTAAAAGAGGTTTTTAAAGGAAAGATGGTTCCAGTTGAAATTGAAGAGCAGGAATTTCCGACGGCAGAAGTGATTCTAACAGATGAACAGAAATTTTGCGTGGATAGGATAAAAACATCACTTGGAAATTTTAATTTTTTTCTCCTTTTCGGTCCTCCCGCAAGCGGAAAAACAGAGGTTTACATTGAACTTGCAAAAGAGGTCATATCTAAGGGGAAAAATGTTTTGCTTCTTGTTCCAGAGGTTCTACTTGCCACCCACTTCATTGAAAGGTTCATAAAAAGGCTTGGAAAAAGGGTTCTTCCCTTTCACGGATATATGAAGGCAAAAGAAAGAGGAGGAATTTTGTTGAAGTCTGAAGAGGGAGGTTATGTAATAATAGGTCCAAAATCACTGATAATTTCACCTGTAAAAAATGTTGGACTGATAATAGTAGATGAAGAACACGATTTTTCCTACAAAAATGAAGGAGAATTTTCATATCATGCAAGGGATGTGGCAATAATAAGGGGAAAGATATTTGAGGTACCCGTCCTTTTAGGAACTGCAACACCTTCGGTGGATACATGGATGAAGGTAAAAAAGGGAGATGCAATCCTTTTGAGGTTAACGAAAAAATTTATGGGTGGAAAACCAGAAGTAATTCTCTTATCAGCCAGAGGAAAAAGAAGTTTCATCCTTCCCCAAGTAATGGATGCAATCTCTTCCACACTGAGAAAGGGAAGACAGGTGATGATTCTGGTCAACAGGAGGGGGTATGCATCCTTTGTGAGATGCATGGAATGCGGATGGATTCCTTACTGTGAGAGGTGCAGTATTTCATTGAACTATCACAAAAGGAAAGGAATTCTTGTATGCCATTACTGTGGCTTCAAAAAAGAACTGCCTTCCATGTGTGAAAGATGTGGAGAAATCATGATTCAGGAAAAGGGATGGGGTACCGAAAGGGTTGAGGAGTTCATTTCTGAAAATTTTCCGTTTGCAAGGGTGATGAGGATAGACAGCGATGCGGTTAAGAACTGGATGGAGATGAAAGAAAAGCTTAAAACCTTTGAAGAGGGAAATGCAGATGTCCTTGTTGGAACCCAGATGATTGGCAAAGGGCTTGATATAAAGAATGTTGAACTCGTTGTTGTTTTAAAAATTGAAAATGCCTTTCTCTTTCCCGATTTCAGAGCTGGTGAAAGGACATATCAACTTTTGCTGCAGGTCATAGGAAGAGCAGGAAGGTTAGACAATGGAAGGGCTATAATTCAGGCTTTCAACATTTATCATCCCTCAGTTCAGAGGTGCATAAGGGGAGAGATAGAAGAATTTCTTGATGAAGAGATTGAAAGAATAAGAAACTACCAGTTCCCTCCATTTTCTCATCTCTGCCTCGTAAAGGTTAAATCAAAAGCAGAAATGGCTTCTAAGGAAATAAAGGAATCAATTGATGAGGTTAATGTAAAAGGACCTGCTTCCGCTCCAATAATGAAAATGAGGGGAATGTATATATGGCATCTTCTGCTTTATCATGAAAACAGGAACCTCATAATTTCAACACTAAAGAAGATTAATTCTTTAAAACTAAAAGGTGTTAAACTGGAATTCAACCTTGACCCGACAAATTTTGCGTGAGGTTTTTAAAGCAATAAATTTCTTATATCCATCAAAACCGCCTCGGAGCATTCTATAGCGCTTTCAGCAGCAAGTTCTGTTCCAATACCTCTTCCTCCAGCACAATCTCCTGCTGCATAAAGTCCATTTAAAGGCAGTCTTAAAGGATGCCTTTTTTCCCCAACCTGCCCCGGGCATTGAGCATTGCTTATAGCGGGTGCTCCAGTTTTTCCAATCCATGTTTCTGCTCCCTTAACGGAGATGAAATCAACGAATAAAAGTTGTTTTTTTAAACCGGGAAGGAGCATTTCAAGTCCCCTCATCATCCATTTATGCCATTTTTCAGGAGGGTCCTTTAAAGGAATATCTGTTGTGGGAGCCACCATACATGCGGTAATTAACTGCATTCCTTCTGGAGCAAGGGATGGGTCAAAGTTTGTTGGAACAGGACAATAGAAGGGCAGAATATCCGGAAGTCTTCCATCTTCTATTTTTTTATAAACACTTTTCATATCATTCAAGGTGAATTTTGAAATGTCATAGTTTTTTTTGAGACTCACACCACCTGTTACACATCCAGCATCTGTAATGGATTTCTTTAATGCAATTTTTGCCTGAACTGCAATTTTTGAAGATTTTATCTTCTTTATGTGCTGAAGGTAATCATCTTCAAAGAATTTTTCACCTGCAAGATTAAAAACCGTGTCTTTGAGTGATGTTGTGCTTATCACCACATTTGCATTAATTCTTCCAATTCCATCCACATAAACCCCTTTTACTCTCTTTTTTGAAATTATGATTTTTTTTACAGGTGCATTTAAGAGAACTTTTCCACCATAATCCTCTCCTGTCCTTATGAAGGCGTTGGGCACAGAAAAAGCACCTCCTTTTGGATAACTCAACCACCAGTCATTAAACATGTTTTTATAATTGAGAACTGCCTCTCCAGCAGAAACCTCCCATGGTGGAAGCACAAAATAAAGTCCAAAAAGAAAAGATAGAAAGCCTATTATTCTTTCATTTGATGTATATTCCCTCATAAAGGTTTCCACATCCACATCGTCCCATTTTTTTATTTCGTCATCGTCCATAGTGGCAATGTCATAAAGAAGTTTAAGAACATTGGGATATTCCTTCAGTGGAATCCGCAATTTTCTGAAGAGATTGTAGAAGAAGAAAGGAAGTCTCCATTTTTCTCCCGGAAGAACAATTTCACCAATTCCAAGCCCCCTTCCTACGGAAAGCTTTCTTTTTTTTCTGAATTCAATCTCGTGCCTTGACCTTGAAATTTTAAGAACCCTTCCTATAGGTCCCTTATGCCCCCTTGAGAACATGTGGGTTCCCCAGTCCACATGAAATCCATTCTTTATGTAATAAGAACATGAGCCTCCGGGACGTGAATTCTTTTCAATCAGAATGGTCTTTAATCCCCTTGAGCTCAGAATTGCGAATGCAGCAGTCCCTCCTATACCCGACCCTATGATTGCTACATCAAACTTCATAACGCGGTATATCCACCATCAATCACAAATGCCTGACCCGTTACAAAATCTGAATCATCAGAAGCAAGATAAACAGCGAGTTTAGCCACATCTTCAGGCATCCCGATTCTATTCAATGGAGTCCTCTGAAGAACCTCATTTTTCAATTCCTCAACTGAAAGGGGGATTTCTGTCATTCCTGTTAAGATAAATCCCGGAAGGATTGCATTTACATTTATTTTATATGGAGCGAGTTCAACTGCAAGATTTATTGTCATGCTCAAAACTCCTCCCTTTGATGCAGCGTATGCGAAAAGGAAAGGACCTCCCACTTTGGCATCTATGGAAGAGATGTTTATTATCTTTCCCTTTCCATTCTTTTCCATTTCAGGAACAGCCCTTCTTATGCAAAAGAATGTTCCTGTGAGATTTGTGTTTATAACATTGAACCATTGC
Source organism: bacterium (assembly GCA_037439705.1). GTDB lineage: Bacteria > JBBIVP01 > JBBIVP01 > JBBIVP01 > JBBIVP01 > JBBIVP01. Next base: position 5,457 of record JBBIVP010000030.1, on the reverse strand, counting down.
TCTGTTGTCATCATGCTTACCGCTGACATTTCTGCTACCCCTGCGTTATTAACCAGTATATCCAGTTTTTTAAACTCATTTATACATGTGGAAACCATTCTGTCCACATCCTTTTCGTCAGCCACACTTCCCTTTACAAAAATTGCAGAACCTCCTTCTTTCCTCACTTCCTCTACCATCACCTGACCGCCTGCTTCGTTCAGGTCCATCGTTAAAACCTTTGCTCCTTCCCTTGCAAACTCTTTAACCATTGCCCTTCCAATTCCCGATGCCCCCCCTGTAATTATTGCTACTTTTCCTTCCAACCTTCCCATTGTTTCACCTCCTTTTAAGTATTTTTAAATAAACCCTTAAACGAAACCTTGCAAAACCCAGAAGCGTTTCAATTATTGTCCTTTTTATCTCGTGGTCGGAATCAGCGAGAGCCATAATTTTTTCTATAAGACCCTTTGAGCCCATTCTCTGATAGACTTTGCTCATCACGAAACTGAAGCCGAATTCTTTTCTCCAAACTCTATCAAACCAGAACAGATTTTTTTCTTTTGAATTTAATGCATTTATTATGGCTTCGCTTGCGAGTCTTCCAGTTGAAAGGGCAAAAGAAATTCCTTCACCGGTAAAGGGATTAACAAATCCTCCTGCCTCCCCTATGAGAAGCGCATCATCAAATACAGTTTCTCCGATGTGGCTTCCAAGATATATTGGATGTGTCTCAGGAGGGATATGAACTCCATACCTTTTTTCAGAAAAATTTTTATCTATGGCTGAAAAGAAATGGAAGAAATCCCTTAAAGGGTGAATTCCCTTTGACATATACTGGTCTCCTCTTATTCCAAACCCGACATTTACAAGCCCGTCCCCGAGTGGAAAAATCCACGCATAACCTGGCATGGTTGAATCGTGCAGGTAGAATTTCAGGGTATCTTCATGCTCCATCTCAAGAATTGCCCTCACCCCTATTGCTATGTCCTTTTTCCTCGGGGAAACAACTGAAAGAGCCCTTCTAACTATAGAATTGAATCCGTCTGCTCCTATGAGAAATTTTCCCCGTCGTTCTCCAGTTTTTGCTCCTATGAACCATTTCCCATTTCTTCTTTCTATTTCCGTTATTTCCGTTCCATCAAACACCTTTACCCCAGTTTTTTCTGCCTCCTCCGCCATCATCTTCTGAAGGATGTGTCTTGGTATCATTCTGCAATAGAGTCCAAAATCAGAAAGGTCTGCGAACATAGAATGAGGAAAAGAGAAAGCACTTATTTTTTGAACGGAATAAAATTTTTCCGTTCTAATTCCAAGAAGTGAAAGTTCATCAATTGCTCTGGGAGAGCATATTTCACCGCATACCTTTCTGAAAGGAATTTTTTTTCTTTCAAAAACTGCAACAGATATTCCCTTTTTTGCAAGATGAATACCACAACTGAACCCAGCAGGTCCCCCGCCTACTATGAGGGCATCATATTCCATGTTATTATCTTATTTTTCATCACTTTAAGTTTCAAATAAAATTGTCAGGGTTTTAAAACCCTTATGTTCAATTCTGCAAGTTGAGAATCAGAAACAGGAGATGGAGCATCTGTAAGGAGACACACTGCTTTTTGTGTCTTCGGAAAGGCTATCACATCTCTAATGGATTCTGCTCCAGAAAGAAGCATAACGAGCCTATCCAGTCCAAAGGCTATCCCTCCGTGAGGAGGTGCTCCGTATTCAAAAGCCTTGAGCAAAAATCCAAACTTAAGTTCTGCTTCTTCTTTTGTTATCTTTAACACCTCAAATATCTTTTCCTGAAGTTCTCTCCTGTGAATCCTTATGCTTCCTCCGCCCAATTCTATCCCGTTAAGAACGAGGTCGTATGCCCTTGCTTTTACTTTTGCAGGTTCTCTGTCAAGAAGGGGAATATCTTCTTCTACCGGTGATGTGAATGGATGATGCATTGCAACAAACCTTCCTTCTTCCTCACTCCATTCAAGAAGGGGAAAATCTGTAACCCATAAAAACTCGTATATATCCGGCTTTATCAGTCCCAATTTTTTTGCCATCCTTAATCTCAATTCTCCAAGTCCCTTGCATACCTCTTCATATTTTCCCGCAGAGATGAAAATTACATCTCCGGGTTTTGCATCAAACTCCTTAATTAACCCCTCTGCCTCTTTTTGTGAAAGCTTTGTTGAAGATGTGAATTTTCCGCCTTCATCAACCCTTACCCAGAAAAGTCCCTTCAACCCCATTGATTTTGATTCCTCTGATATAGTATCAAGTTCTTTCCTTGAAAATCCCGGGGATTCAACCTTTATTCCCCACACATCCCCGGCATTTTCCAGTTCCTTTTTTATAAAATTTAACCCTGTATCTTTAAAAATCTCACGGAGGTGATGAATTTCCATAGAAAATCTCAGATCGGGTTTGTCGGTTCCGTATTTGCTCATCGCGGTATCGTAGGACATCCTTCTGAATGGAATACTTATTTCAATGCCTTTCAGTTCTTTAAAAATTGTGAAGAACATTCCTTCAATCACTTTGAAAAGGTCATCCTCATCTATAAATGACATCTCCATATCTATCTGCGTAAATTCCGGCTGTCTGTCAGCTCTCAGGTCCTCATCCCTGAAGCATCTCACTATCTGAAAATACTTTTCAAATCCCGCAACCATAAGGATCTGTTTAAAAAGCTGGGGAGACTGTGGAAGTGCATAAAATTTTCCTGGATTTACCCTGCTGGGAACAAGATAATCCCTTGCTCCTTCAGGAGTGCTCTTTGTGAGAAATGGAGTTTCAACCTCTATGAATCCCTGAGAGGAAAGATAATTTCTAACCACCTGATAGAGTCTATGCCTCAAAAGGAAAGTATTGAACACAGAAGGTCTTCTCATATCAAGATATCGGTATTTCAACCTCAGGGTTTCATCCAGCCTCATTCCATCCTCAAGAGGAAAAGGGGGATGAGCAGAGGGATTTAAAACGACAAAATCCTCCACAATAACTTCATACTTTCCCGTGGGAATTTTTGGATTTATTGTTCCCTCCGGTCTATATGCTACCTTTCCCTTTACAGCGAGCACATATTCATCTTTTATTTCTTTTGCAAGATTATGAACCTCTCTGTTTTTTTCTGGATTGAATACCAATTGAACTATTCCTGTTCTATCCCTCAGGTCAATAAAAATTACTCCGCCGTGGTCTCTTCTTCTAAAAGCCCATCCGTTAAGTGTGACCTCTTTTCCTACATGCTCCTCGGAAATCTCTCCACAGTAAACGCTTCTTTTCCATTCACTGAACTTCATTTTACCTTTCCTTTAAAGTAACAAATGCTTTTAATTTCTCAACTTTTTCAAGTTTTTCCTTAATTTTCATCGCCTCGCTGGCACTTCTATATTCTCCAACTCTCACGCGATAGTAAACCACTCCACCAACCATCGCTGGAACCATATAAACTGGATACCCCTTTTTGCGAAGCATCGTTACCATTTTTTGTGCATCTTCTTTTTTCTTCAAAGATGCAACCTGCACGGTATATACTGTCTTTTTGGGATAGGAAGGAACTTTTGCAACTTCTTTTTTTTGTTCTTCTCTCTGTTTTGGTATGACCTTTTTTTCTTCAGTTTTTGACGAAGTTATTTCCACAGGTTGGGAAACAGGCTCTGGAGATGGAGTTGTAACTGGTGATGGTGCTGTAATGGGCGATGGCGGAACAGGTGGTGGCTCCTTCTCAACAAGTTCACCATATACCTTTAGTTCTACTGAAGTAGCAGGAGGAGGATAGACCTCTTCAACCACCTCTTCTTTTTTGGGTTCCTCTACTGGAGGTATCATCCTTTTTCCTGTTACTATTCCTGCATAATAAACCACTCCGAAGAAAAGAAGAACCACAACTACAATTACAGCCCTATCCATATTTTTGCTTCTCTCCATTTACATCCTCCCTTCAGGTGCTTTCACACCAATGAGTGAAAGACCTGTTTCTATTGTTTTTCGCATACATCTTATTATCTCCAATCTGTGATTTCTTTCCAGTTTATTTTCAACCAGAACCCTGTGTTTTGTATAAAACTGATGAAAAAGCGGAACGGTCTCAAGAAGATACTGAACTATGAAATGCGGTTCTAAAGATTCAATCACATCGTATAAAACATCCCCGAACTTTATGAATTTTCTGAGCATCCTCTCCTCTTCCTCGTTTAAAAGGTTTATAGAAAATCCCCCTTCTTCATAATCCATCTTCCTTTTTTTCATTTCTTCAAATATGCTCCTTATTCTTGCATATGCATACTGGACATAGAAAACAGGATTGTCCTCGGTCTCCTTTTTTGCCAGTTCAAGGTCAAATTCAAGGGGAGTATCAGTTCTTCTCATAAGAAAGAAAAACCTCGTCACATCGGTCCCCACCTCATCAATTACATCTTTCAGGGTAATGTATTCTCCCTTCCTTTTTGACATGGGAACAGGTTTTCCTTCTCTAACCAGTTTAACCATCTGAACCCATACAATTTTCAGTTTGTTTTCATCAAATCCAAGCGCTTTCAGTGCACCCCTCAATCTTGGAAGATAACCGTGATGGTCTGCTCCCCAGACATTTATCAAGAGGTCATATCCTCTCTCATACTTGTATTTATGATAGGCAATATCTCCAGCAAAGTATGTCCATCTTCCATCTTTTCTTCTTAAAACCCTGTCCTTATCGTCTTCAAGTCCTTTCATAATGAACCAGAGAGCAGAATCTTTCTCCCCCACATATCCCATTTCGCTCAGTTTTTTTACCATTTCCTCAACATTTCCGTTTTTGTAAAATGATTCCTCACTTATCCATGTATCAAAATTCACCCTGAACTCATTAAGGACATTTTTAATATCCTCAAGGATTAACGATAAAACCTTTTTTTTCTTTTCCTCAAAGGTCATATCATCTGTAAGTTTTTTTGCTATCTCCTCCACATATTCTCCCTGATATTCAACTTCCTCTCCGATTTCAAAAGAGGGGTCTATAAGTTTTCTTCTGTGAGCTTCTACGGAGTTAAGGAGTGATTGAATCTGCCCGCCCGCATCATTTATGTAGAATTCCCTCTGAACATTATAACCAAGATAGGAAAACACCCTTGCAAGGGAATCTCCGATTACTGCTCCCCTTCCATGACCTATGTGTAGTGGTCCTGTGGGATTTGCACTCACAAACTCAATCAGAATTTTTTCCTTCCTTTTCTCTGTCTTTTCCCCCCTTAAAAATTCCATTAACATATTTTCAATTGCTGACTTTTTCACCCTCAAATTTACAAATCCATTTAGAGGCTCCACGCTTTCAAAAAGTTGCGACCTCAAAAGCAGGTTTGCCACCTCCTCGGCAATTTTTTTAAGATTTTTGCCCTCCCTTTTTGCAAGCGAGAATGCCACATTGGTATAGTAGTCTCCTAACTCAGGTTTTGGATATGCCACCTTGAATTCCACATCTTTCAGGTAAAAAGCGCTACT
>JBBIVP010000029.1:0-15299 GCA_037439705.1 bacterium | reverse complement strand
GATGTGATTTCCTTCATAGAGGTGGCTGAAAGAAACATTCCTTATGTTTGTGAATGGTGTCCAGAAGCCTTTATCAAGCCTCCATGCATATCTCACTGTATCGCCTGTATCATAATCATCATATGCATCAAAGACAAATCCCGCATCCATTGCGGATAGTTTTTCAGCAGGGATTATCCTTGTTTCTGGTGGATTGAAGCCATCGAATCCAGCAGACGGGCTCAAACCAAGACCTCCAAGGAGACTATCAAGTATACCTCCCTCAAGCATCTCAATAAGTGCAAGAGCATTCAGTCTTCCTTCAAGCCTTAAGAAGATTCCAAGCCAGTCAGAGGGATTGATGAGGTTGAAGTCTGTTGCCTTTATTTCAACGAGCCCACCATTTGTTCCTGATAGCATGTAAAGGGGTGCATTCCATGTGATTGCGCTGCCAGGCATCAATGGTCTCGCAGGTCCGTATGGAAGGATTGATGCAGCTGGACAGGTCTGTCCAGGGTTAGCAGCCTGGTTTGGACCTGTGCATACGCCATCATCAACCGTCCTTATTGTCAGTGGAACAGGAAGGACTGCTCCGAGGTCAAGTCCGATGTCCGCTGTTAAGCCTATTGCCATTGAAAGTATTGTTGGGATGAGGTTTGAAAGGATTGAATTGAGATCCTGTCTTCCAAGTCCTGAAAGTGCCTCATAGTATTCAAGGTAGTAGTTAACTGCTGATGAGAGGCTCACACCAGCATGTATAATTCTACCGGTTACCATTGTTATACCGCCCGGGAATGTTCTCTGATCAAATGCTGAATCATCCCTTAATAGTTCAAGGTCAACGCCGAGTAGCATTCCGAAGTCAAGACCGAATGCCCTATTTGCATCTCCTACATCATCAACCACATGGAAGTCGAGTCTTAAGTGAGGAATTCCAACTGTCAGGTCCGCTGTATCTGTTGTTACAGCTGTTGGGAATTGAGGATAGTTTGGGTTCAAGACTGCTATTGAATATCCACCAGTAAGTATGAATGGAACATCCCCAATTTTATCGGAGAAGGGTGTAAGAGGACCAGTTGTTTGTGGTGGGAATGCTGTTTCAAAGTCAGGACCATAATCTGCGGGCTCTGGTCTCTTGAAGGATGGAACGAGCCTTATTTCCATATAATTATCATCACCGTATATCTCTGAAAGTTTTGGCATAAGAAGACCGAATGTTCCTGTATTGAGTATACCTGTTATAAATTCCCCAATAGTTGGAGTATTTCCGTTTATTGTGAGGCAAAGAGCACCTGATTTTATAATAGATGTTATAGCCCTTGAGAAGAAGTTGTGATGGATTCCGAGACCGAGGTGATATGTATATGCGTTTGTTGTTGCGGGCTGAGGATTGACCTTATATGGCTTGAACTCAGCAGTTGCCTGGTCTGAATTAAATACTTCATCAGAACCTTCAACACCTGTTGTCATCTCTGTTACTGTACAGGAATATCCAGGAAGGTTGAAGTACCTCTGATCATAGCAGAGCTCAGATACAACGGGTGTGATTGGTCCAGTGTACTGTGGTGAAGCAAATGTTTGAAGGGTAACGCAAGATGTCATTGGCTCAAGGTTTGGTGCGGTTTCTGTTCCTCCATTCCAGGTATAATAAAGGTCAAGACCGAGGTCTCCTGGAAGAAGAACGCCAACCGAATCTGCCCACATATCTGTTCTTATTCCAGCATCTATGTATATCGGGTCTGTTGCAGAGGTTAGTGGGTGATCAAAGGATATTGTGTCAAGGGTTGGTGATAGGTTCATTCTCAATGTTGATGCGAGGTAATAACCAACGCAACCAGGGTCATTTGCAGGATAATCCTCATCACCGCAGGTGGCATTTGTTCCTGCCCTTGATTGTCCTGTCTGTGGATTTACGCACTCATTTGTATCTGGTGTGCATATATCTCCATCGTTTCCACCAGGGAATGTTCCATATAAACAATCGCATGTGAATACATCCTGAAGCCTTGCCATTACCTGTGCCTCAAGGAATGGAAGTAGTCCTGCTACCTGCTGTGTAGGATTGTAATTCGGGTCATCGTAAGGATCATTACAGAGGTCGTTTCCATTCCTGTCACAGAAAGCCTTCACCTCCGTAGAAAATGTAGAGCAGTCATTGTTAGCTGCACCACAACAGCTTGAAGGGCCTGGATTACCTGTAAATTCAGTCAATCCATCACCCACCCTATCACCAAATACATCAGGACAGGTTGCGCATACCCTGTTAGCGTTCCTGTCAAATTGAAAATAAACATTTGCATAGAGGTCTAAACCAGCAATGTTCACATCAAGTGCCTTTAAATGGCATCCGTTTAAGCCAAAATCGTTATCTGCGTCCCTATCAGGGTCGCACCATGCGCCCGAATCAGGAGAGCCATCATCTGCAGAATAATTTATGTGTGTTCTATCATCATAGGAAAGACCAGCCCTTATTGATGTTGATAGAATGAGTGGTGCCTGTGTGCCTGAACAGAGGTCTTCTGCAATCTGTTCAGCAGGGTCAAGTCCAGCTGTTGGTCCGTCATAGCAACCAATAACAAGCCTTGCCCATGCATTTACATAGTTTGATATGTCTGTTGCTGGGTCGTAGTAATCCTGGACATCCTGCTCCCCGCAGGTTGCATCTCCAAGGCATGCTGGGCCATCCTGAAGGGTTGATGAGCAGGTATCTGATGTTGCTGATGGATACTGGGGGGTTGTGATTGGGGTTGGATTTGTAAAAACTGTATCAAGGATTATATCTGCTATGTAAATCCTCAAATCAAGGGAGTCATCGTAATCGTGTGCTGCATCTGATTCACCAGCATAACGAAGAATCTTGTTCGTCCTCGTATCAGGAACAAAATCAAGCCTTGGAAAATCATCCCCTATGTTAGTTGTAGTATTAATGTGCCATTCCAATATTCTATCTCCTGTATCAAGTGGGTCATCCATAACCAGAAGCATAAGGCAGAAGCTTCCAACAATCGGGACAGAGATACAGGTAGGCTCAAGAACGGCTCCAGGGTCATACCGCCCTCCTGTATCATCGCAGGAATCCGTTTGGAGGTTCCACTCAACCTCATCGGTTCCATCTCCTGTGTCTGCATCAAGCATCCCTTTGACAATACAATCCACATATTCAAGGAGATTGGGGTCTTGAAGCACATCGTTTATCAGCCTTTCCAGATAGTCAAGACCCGCATTTGTGAGCCTCACCCCCATTATGGTTGGCTCAAGGTCAACATAGGATCTTCCGTAGTCTGACTGAAGGTTGCCTGTTGCTGATGGCAGCTGAGGTCCCTTCTGGATTGTGGTATGCGCATAGAGATTTGCTGCGAGGAGAACAACTCCTACCGCTACAAGCACTTCACACAATCGCTTCATCTTGACACCTCCTTTTTGTTTTTTTATATAGTTTAAGGTGGTAAACCACCAATTGTTGGGTTGGAACTTTAAATTCTCCATTTTCCACATTCCTATAAGTCAATTTTAACAAAAAAAGAAAACATCTGTCAAGCGAAATTTTAAATTTCTATTTTTGTTGCAAAATTCATGCCAATCTTCCAATTCCATAGTAAATAAAGCCCTCTTTCTTTAACTCCTTCGGTTCGTATATGTTTCTTCCATCAAATATCACGGGAGTTTTCATTATCTTTTTCAATCTCTTGAAATCTGGAAGCCTGAACTCCTGCCATTCTGTTATGAGAAAAATTGCATCCGCTCCCTCAGCAGAAGAATACATATCAGTTCCAAAACATATCTTCTTTTTAAATATCATCTTTGCTTTTTCCATTGCAACAGGGTCGTAAGCAGTAACAATTGCTCCCCTCCTTAACAATCCATTTATAACAGTTATGGATGGCGCCTCCCTCATATCGTCTGTATTTGGTTTGAAGGATAACCCCCATACGCAAAACCTCTTTCCCTTGAGGATCTTAAAATGCTCCTCTGCCTTTTTTATAAGAATCTCCTTCTGTTTCTTGTTCACCTCCTCAATCGCCTTTATAAGAAATGGATTGTATCCAGAGGATTTCGCCATTGATATTAATCCCTGAACATCCTTTGGAAAACAACTTCCTCCATATCCAGTTCCTGGAAAAAGATACTTTGAGCCAATCCTTTTGTCTGTTCCTATACCCTTCCTCACGCATTCCACATCCGCTCCAAGTCTTTCGCAGAGATTTGCAATCTCATTCATAAAAGAAACCCTCAATGCAAGCATGGCATTTGATGCGTACTTTGTCATCTCAGCGCTTCTCCTTTCCATAATGAGGATTGGATTTCCAGTTCTAACATAGGGAAGGTGTAAGGTTTTTAAAACCTCAATTGCCCTCTCATCTTCACCACCTATTATAACCCTGTCGGGTCTTAAGAAATCCTCAACAGCGCTTCCTTCCTTCAAAAACTCTGGATTTGATAAAACCTTAAAATTCTTTCCAAGTTTTTTCTGAACGAGGTCAGATGTTCCAACTGGAACAGTGCTCTTTACAACAACAATCGTTCCAGGTTTTGAAAAATTTTTTATTGTTTTTACTGCTGACCAGAAAAATTTTAGGTCAGGGCTTCCATCCTTCTTTGAAGGGGTTCCAACTGCGATGAATACCAGTTCTTTGTCTCTCAAGGCAGTTTCAGGGTTATTGGTAAAAGAGAGCCTTTTTAACTGAATGTTTCTTATTAGCATTTCCTTAAGGAATGGCTCATAGATTGGAGTTTCACCACTTTTGAGCATCTCTATCTTTTTCTCATCAATATCATATCCTACAACCTCATTTCCGCTATCTGAAAGGCATACACCTGTCACAAGCCCTACATAACCCGTTCCAATAACGCATATCTTCATTTATTCCTCCCTTTTTAATTCCTCAATATAGGCCTCAACAGCATCCTCCCACCTTCTCATAAAAATTCCAAGGGATTTTAATTTTTCAAGACTTAATGGAGTGAAAAGGGGTCTTCTTGCGGGTCTCTTCATTTCCTCCTGGGGAAGCTCATAAATAACTGCATCTGTCTTCATCAATCCCATAACCTTTCTTGCAATTTCATACCTTGAACAGAATCCTTCGTTGGCAACATTTATTATCCCATTGACCCCCTTTCTTATGAGTTCAATTATAACTTTTGCGAGGTCATCTGCATAGGTTGGTGAACCTATCTGGTCTTTTATCACCCGAACCTCTCCTGAACTTCTGAGTTTTTCAAAAAGAAAGCCTACAAAGTTCATTTTTCCCTTTCCGAAAAGCCAAGATGTCCTTATTATCAAAAAATTCTTTGAATTCTGAACCCACCTTTCTCCCTCAAGCTTTGACCTTCCGTAAAGGTTCACTGGATTGGGAGAATCCTCCTCGGTGTATAACTCTTTCTTTTTTCCATCAAATATGTAATCAGTGGATATGTGAATAAGTTTGAAGTTGAGTTCGTTTGAAAACCTTGCAAGAAGCCTTGGTCCAAGGGCATTTACCTTAAACGCCCTTTTATACTCCTCCTCACAGGCATCCACATCCGTGAGGGCAGCACAGTTTACGAGAACATCAGGCTTTATCTCATAAAGAATTTTTTTCAGCGAATCTCCATCTGTGATATCAAGTTCTTCTTTTGAAAATGGAAAAATTGAATCTCCAAACCCCTCTCTCCTCAATTTATCAACGAGGTAGGAAGCGAGCATTCCTTTTGCGCCCGTTATGACGAGCCTTTTAAAGCCTTGAGCCATACCACTCCTCATAAAATTTCATATACTCTCCGCTCTTTATTCTCTCCCACCATCCTCTGTTTTCAATGAACCATTTAATGGTCATTTGAAGACCATCCTCAAATTCTATCTCCGGCTTCCATCCTATTTCCCTCTCTATTTTGCTTGTATCCATTGAATATCTGAAATCGTGTCCGGGTCTGTCCTTCACAAATTTTATTAAACTTTCATCCTTACCGAGTATTTTTAGAATTTTTTTCACCACATCTATATTTTTTTTCTCACATTTTCCTGCTATATTGTAGATCTCTCCCGGTTTTCCTTTCTGAGAAATAAGGTAAATGGCTTTCACATGGTCTTTAACATGTATCCAGTCCCTTATGTTCTCTCCATTTCCATAAACCGGAATCCGCTTTCCCTCAAGCGCATTAGTTATTGTCAGGGGAATCAGTTTTTCAGGAAACTGATATTCACCATAGTTGTTTGAGCATCTCGTTGTAATAACCGGAAGGGAAAAGGTTTTGAAATACGCCTGACCCAGAAGGTCCTGGGAAGCCTTGGAGGCTGAATAGGGAGAAGAGGGAGAAAGTGGAGAATCCTCTTTAAAACTTCCCTCTTTTATAGAGCCGTAAACCTCATCGGTTGAAACATTTATGAATAGGTGGGGCTTAAAAAATAGGGCAGATTCAAGAAGGATATGGGTTCCTAAAACATTTGTGATAACGAAATCCTGTGGCCTTAATATGCTTCTGTCAACATGACTCTCCGCGGCCAGATGAAATACTATTCTCACTCCTTTCATACAGCTGTCAACCGTTTTTCTGTCCACTATATCTCCCCTTACAAACTTAAACCTGGGATTTGAATCAAGCCCCTTCAGATTTTCAAGGTTTCCTGCGTATGTGAGTTTATCAAGAACAATCACTCCCCAGTCTGTATTTTCAATGAGAAAGCGAACGAGATTTGAGCCTATGAATCCTGCTCCTCCTGTAACAAGAACCTTCACCTCTCAATCCTCTCCCAGTTGTATGGAACTTCTTTGCTTTTTGGATCCACCCTGAACTCATCTGGCTCATTGTAATTGTAGAGCTCTGTGGGGCAGTTCATAACTATTGCTTCACTTTCTGAGATGCACTTAAATCCGTGATAAACAAATGGAGGAATGTGAACGAGAAGGGGATTGTGAATCCCTATGAAAAACTCATTCACCTCACCCTTTGTAGGTGAACCATCTCTCGGGTCGTATAGAACGAGTTTAACCATTCCATGGATGCATGTTATGTTATCATACTGTTTTTTGTGGTAATGCCACGCCTTCACAACCCCGGGATATGCAGTGGTTACATAAACCTGACCGAACTTTATAAAAAACTCATCGTCCGACCTCAAAATCTCCATAAGCCTTCCCCTTTCGTCGGGAATCACCCTAAGCTTTTTTGTTTTTACTCCGTCTATCATTTTTCACTCCTTTTATTTTTTTACTTTATCACAACCTTGCTGTGATCTCCAAGAAGAAACCTGTGAGCCTTTGGAGATTTCTCTTCGGTCGAAATGGAAACATTCTTTCCCACGAGGCTGTCAATAATTCTGCCCGGTATATTCACAATCCTTGAACCTGAAAGAACAATTGAATGTTCTATCTCGCAGTTCTCAATCCAGACATCGTCATGAATAGATGTGAATGGACCTATATATGAATTTATTACCTTTGTCCTTTTTCCAATAATTGCAGGACCACGAATTGTGCTGTTCTTCACTTCCGCATCTTCTTCAATTACAACCTTGAACTGAACATCTGATGAAGAATCTATTTTCCCCCTGTTTACCACCTCCACATCAAAGGAATCAAGAACCATTCTGTTCGCCTCCAGCAAATCCTCAAGTTTGCCTGTATCCTTCCACCACCCTTTAACTATGTGAGGACGGACATCATAACCGTTTGAAACGAGCCATTGAATTGCATCTGTTATCTCCAGTTCATTCCTCCATGAAGGCTTTATCTCTTCTACAGCCTTGAAGATGTTTTTATCAAATATGTAAACGCCAACAAGAGCGAGGTCGCTTTTTGGCTCCTTCGGTTTCTCCTCAAGCCTTACCACCCTTCCATCCTTTAATTCAGCCACTCCAAATTGCCTCGGGTCCTTTACCCTTGCAAGGAGGATGAACGAATTGGCATTGCTTTTTTTGAAATCCTCCACAAGGGATTTTTTTCCTCCCAGAATAAGGTTATCTCCAAGATACATAACAAAAGGAGAATCCTTTATAAAATCCTCTGATATCATAACCGCATGGGCAAGTCCGAGTGGTTCTGGCTGATATATGTAGGTAAAATGGGCACCCCAGTTTGAACCATCACCCGCACATTCCATTATTTCATCCTTTGTATGCCCGACCACAATTCCAATATCCGTAATTCCGCTTTCAACAAGTGCTTCAATTCCATAAAAGAGAACAGGCTTGTTTGCAATTGGAATCAACTGCTTCGCCGATGTATAGGTTATAGGTCTCAACCTCGTCCCCTTTCCTCCTGAAAGTATAAGCCCCTTAAGCACCTTTTCCTCCTTTCTTTTTTTCAAAAAATTCCCTTAACTTGATTTTGAAATCTTCGTTAAGAATGCATTCTTCCTGAAATTTTGCTTCCCTAACAAGGGATTCAATAAAATTCTCATGAATGGATGAATAAACAGCCCTTTTTATTCTTTCAAGGGCAAAAAGAGATTTTTCCGCTATCTCTTTAAGAAATTTTTCTGTGGAGGAATAAAAAGCCTCATCGTCGTATACTGCATTCACAAGTCCCATTGAAAGGGCTTCATCAGCAGAAACAAACCTTCCGGTAAACATAAGTTCAAGTGCCCTTCCCAGACCTACAATTTTTGGAAGGTTATAAGAGCCTCCTCCATCCGGAACAAGGGAAAGGGAAACAAAAATTTCCGAAAATTTTGCATCTCTTGATGCAAGCCTCAAATCGCAGGTAAGAGCGATATCGCATCCAAAACCAACAGCATATCCCTTAACGAGTGCCACTACCGGTTTCGGACAGTCCCTTATTGCAAGAATTATTCCCTGGTAAATGCTCCTTATTCTAACCTCATGGGAACCTGATACTCCATCAACACCATCTTCCTTTTTGAGCTCTGCCCCGGATGAAAAATTATCTCCCTTTCCAGATATGGCAAGGAGGCGAACATCTCTATCTTTATGGAAAGAGAGTATTATTTCCCTCATCCTTATTGCAGTTTCTTTATCAATGGCATTTCTGACATCTGGACGATTAATCCACAACCATCCAATTCCATCCCTTTTTTCAAAAATCACCTTCTCCATTTTACCTTGCCGCAGGGAGGATTCCCCTTTTTGTATTTTTTATGAACTGGACTAATAAACTCACATCCTCTCCTCCAAGTTCCTCAACCCTTTTTAGCCCTTCCTCAAGAGAAAAACCGCTTAAAAATAGAATTTTGTAAGCTTTCTTGAGTTTTGAAATTCTTTCCGCTTCAAATCCTCTCCTTTTCAGTCCAATTTCATTGATGCCATGAAGTTCTGCCCTGTTGCCAGCAGCCAGACAGAATGGAGGTATATCCATCGTAACCATCGTCCCCCCTCCAATCATGGCGTATGAACCTATTCTCGTCCACTGATGGATTCCGCACATACCTCCAAAATTGACATCGTTCTGGACATCAATAAATCCCGCTAATGAAGTAAGGTTAGCAAAAATGTTTCTGTTCCCTATCCTGCAATCGTGTGCAATGTGAACTCCTATCATAAAGTAGTTGTCATCTCCGATTATCGTTTTATTATCTCCCTCTGGTGTTCCCGGATGAACTGTTACGAATTCTCTGAATACATTTCTGTGTCCAATTATAACCTCTCCTTGATGCTCCTTAAACCTCAAAAACTGATGTTCAGCACCAATTGATGCATGGGGATAAACTACATTGTCGTTCCCCATAATCACCCTTCCGTAGATACAGGCATAAGCACCTATGGAACAATTTCTTCCAATAACTGCTCCTTTTTCCACGATTGCAAAGGGTCCTATCTGAGAGCCATCACCTATATCCGCTTCAGGAGAAACGATTGCCCTTGGGTCAATTTTTACCATTCTTGTTTCTTAAGAAGCCTCTGAAATATAAGGTTGAGTTTCAGCCATTCTTTATGAGGAAGAATAGGAATTCCGCTCACAATCTCGCCCTTTTTCAAATCCCTGTGAACCCCTGATTTTGCTCCTATCTTCGCATCGTCCTCTATCTTTATATGCCCGACGACTCCTACCTGTCCTCCTATCATGACATTATCACCTATTTCTGTGCTTCCAGAAATTCCCACCTGTGCTACTATTATACAGTTTTTCCCAATTTTTACATTGTGCCCTATCTGAACGAGATTGTCAATTTTTGTTCCCCTTCCAATCCTTGTTTCACCGAATGTTCCTCTGTCAATTGTTGTGTTTGAACCTATCTCCACCTCATCCTCTATCACAACCATTCCAATATGATTGATCTTTCTGTAATGGTCTTTATCCCAGGCATATCCAAATCCATCCGAGCCTATCACAGCACCTGAGTGAATGATGCACCTCTCACCAATTGAAGAGAAAGAATAGATAGAAACCATCGGATATATAATGCACTCCCTTCCAATTTCCACCTCGTCTCCGATATATACATGTGAAGTTATGAAAGAATTTTCACCTATTTTTGTGTTTTTACCTATGTAAGAAAATGGAAGAACCGACACGCCCTTACCGATGGAGGCTGATGGATGGATGAAAGCAAGTGAACTTATCCCCTCAAACTCCTTCTTTGAAGGATAAAATTCATCAAGGAGAATGGAAACCGCTAAATATGGGTCATCCACTATCACCAGATTTTTTCCTTCAAGCCCTTCGGTCTCACGAACGAGGATGGCTCCGGCCTTTGAATTCCTTGCCTTCTCAATATACTTAGGATTTGAGAGAAAAGAAATATCCTCTTCTCCCGCTTCGTCAAGGGAATTCACCCCTTTTATGATTTTCTCACCATCGCCTTCAACCCTTCCCTTAAAGAGTTCTGCTATCTCCTTAAGGGTTTTTTCATTTTGTTGAATAGGTTTTGTCATACTCCTTTATCACCTTATCGGTAATATCGTAGGACTCAGGGGCATAAAGAACCGATGACTTTTCAACGATCATGTCGTATTCCTCTGTTTTACCTATTTTGTATATAACCTTTTCCACTTCCTTCAAAATTTTTTCCGTCCACTCCTGGTCTTTCTTCTGAAGTTCCATTTCATAATCCTGCAGAAGTTTCAAAAAGTTCTGCTTCTTCACTGCCAGTTCATCCTCCATCTTCTTCCTCTTTTCCTCTGTAAGAACGAGGCTCTGCCTGGATATATCGTTCTGCAATTTTTCAATCTCTTCTTTCATCTTGTCAAGAGTTGACTTCTTCTCCTCTTTTTCTTTATCAAGAATAGCCTTTGCATCCCTTCCAGCCTTGGATTTGAGAAGAACAGCCTGCATGTCCACATATCCAATTTTTTTTGTTTCTGCAATAGAATAAACTGGCAAAAATAAAACCATTAACCCAAAAAAGCTCAATTTTTTCATCAGAACCTCCTTTTTTAAAAATTTTTATTAAATTTCCTTTTGATATTCAAGCAAAATGCAATTGACAGGGTTTTGGGAAATCCGCTTCCTGAAAGTCAATCCATTTGTATTTTTTACTGGAAATTTGTTAAAATGAAAGAAAAAGGAGGATAAGATGCCTGTTTTAAGGGAGAAACTCGGGGAGATGGAATTGAGGAACTTGAGGCTATGATTGTAGAGAAGATAAAATTGCACCGGGTAACAAGAGAGGAATTCAGAGAGGTTCTTTCAAGACTTGAGTTACTTGAGAGGGATGTAGCAGAGTTGAAGATGGATGTGAAGGAATTGAGGAAGGAGATGAATGAGAGGTTTGACAGGATAAATGACCTGATAAATAAAAGGATTGACCTGATAAATGAAAGAATTGATAGAATGTATGAGAGGATGACATCTCTTATCAAATGGACGGTTGGGACGCTTGCCTTATTCGGAACAATTATAAGCATCCTTCTTGCAATAGGGCAATTTCTCAAATAAGGTTTTTGGTATCAAAAAAGTTCTTCAACAGAATGATGTGGAGAAAAATTTTCCTTCAGATTTTCCTCCTTCTTTTTCTTTCCTGCGGTGAGGAAAAAAAGAGAATTCTCGGATTCAGCGGAGGAGGTCCATGGTATCCCGAAGTTATAAAGGGAGAAAATCAGGAGGAAAAAACAGAATTATTTGCAAAGGAATTAAAGGAAATTGGAGCGGACTGGTTTAGAATGGCAATTCCAATTATTGCTGTTAAAGAAAAAATAGACCCGTGTGAAGACTCGTTTAATCAATTTGAAAAAGGAGACTGGTCTCTCATTGAGACAACCTTAAAAACCTTAAAGAAAAGCGGAATATCAATTATAGGGGCTATCGGAGTGGGGTATAATGGAAGTTTGCCTTTTATTTCAGAAGAAGGTTGTATGAAGGAAAAAGCCGGCAAAAGGGCGTATCCGGATATTGTTGGGAGGGAGAGATACATAGACCTGAATTATGCCTTTGCAAAAATTGCAGTTAGAAGGTTAAAAAATTTTGTAAAAATCTGGCAGATAGAAAACGAACTAAATGTGGCATGCGAAACTGTTGCCTGGGGATGGAGGGAAGGAGATGCATGGTGTGACTGGGAATTTCTTGATTCGCTCATAAAATCTCTCTATCTCGCCGTAAAGGAGGAAGACCCTGAAGCAAAAACAACACACAACTTTCACACAGACCTTCATTTTATAAATGATATAAAAAGATGGTATGGATACCTTGACATAATAGGACTTGATGCATATCCGAACTACTTAATAGGTGAACCTACTTATGGAAGAGAGGTTGGAAAGAGGGTTGGAAGAACAGTTCGCCTCTTCCCTGAAAAACCGGTTATCGTTCTTGAAACAGGGTATCCAACTTCTCCCCCAAAAAGAAAATTTTCTGAAGAAAATCAGGCAATATACATAAGGGATGCCATTGATTCTACATTTGAAAACGGAGGAACTGGATTTTTATATTTTACATTTATCACATCAGAAAAAGAGGAAATAAAGGGTCTTCAGGAGGTTGAACCATTCTGGGGAGTGATAAGACCTGATGGAACAAAAAAACCCGGTTACCACGCATTAAAGGAAGGATTTGAGAGATGGAGATAAAAAGAAGAATAACACGAAAAATCTTCGTTGGAAATGTTCCTGTGGGCGGTGATGCGCCAATATCGGTTCAGACAATGACAAAAACATTTACCCACCACAGGAAAAAGACTCTTGAGGAGATAAAAAAGTGCCATTCAGCAGGATGTGAGATAATAAGGCTTGCAGTCCCTGATGAAAGAGCAATCTCAGCATTTGAATGGATAAAAAAGAACTCTCCTATTCCACTTGTTGCAGACATCCATTTCAATTACAGACTCGCCCTTGATGTCATCTCAGCAGGTGCTGATTGTGTGAGGATAAATCCCGGAAATATCGGAGGAGAAAAATTCGTTGAAATGATAGTTAAAAAAGCACAGGATTACGGAATCCCCCTGAGAATAGGAATAAATGCTGGTTCACTTGAAAAAGAAGTCCTTGAAAAATTCGGGAGTCCTTCACCTCCCGCCCTATCATTCAGTGCAAAAAAATGGACTGATTTTCTGGAAAATAAGCTCGGTTTCAAAAACTTCAAGGTTTCAATAAAATCTACTGACCCAATTATAACAGTATCAACAAACATCCTGTTTTCCTCTGAAACGGATGTTCCGCTTCACACAGGAATCACCGAATCAGGAACATCATTCTCAGGAAGCATAAGGTCTGCAGTTGGATTGACAATCCTCCTATCAAAAGGCATAGGTGATACAATAAGGGTTTCCCTACCAACCCACCCATTATTTGAGGTTCTTGCTGGAATCTACATATTGAATTCCCTCGGACTGAAAAAATTTGAGGGAGTAAAGGTAATTGCCTGCCCTATATGTGGAAGATGTCAGGTGAATGTCCAGAAAATTGCGGATGAGATTGAAAAAAGAACACTATTTATTAAAAAACCAATCACTCTTGCTGTTATGGGATGTGTGGTGAATGGTCCCGGAGAGGCAAAATTTGCAGACATAGGAATTGTCGGCGGAAAGAACTCATTCCTCCTGTACATTAAAGGAAAAAAGTTCAAAAAAGTTGAACCAAAAAATTTGATCAAGGAAGTAATGAAAATTGTGGAGGAATGGTAGGGGTTTTTGTTATTTCTTTTGAGAAATAATTTGGGAGTGTTATAATTTTCTTATGGTTTTAGAAAAAGTAAACTTTGCTGAATTGCTGGAAACTAAATCCTGGCGGTATGGGATGATTTCCTATTTTAAGTCAGATATGATAATTGGACGCTCGCTGAAAGAATATGGTGAATGGGCACAACAGGAAATAGATTTCCTTCTGGATTTCCTTAAAAAAGGGGATATTGTTGTAGATGTAGGCGCTTTCATAGGAACACATACCATTGCTTTTGCCCGCCATGTAGGAGAAAGTGGATTAGTCTATGCTTTTGAGCCAAATCCCATTGCTTATAAGGTTTTAGAAATGAATATAAGACAAAATGACCTATCGAATGTTAGAATCTTAAATGTTGCACTGGGGAAGGGGAAAAAAATTCTACAGATTAGTGAATTTTCATCAGAATTAAAGGATAACCCTGGAGCATTTTCCCTTGTTGGGAAGAGCGGTATGAATCAAAACGAATCTTCCGGAATAGCAGTTGAGGTAGTTCCTCTTGATGAATTTAAATTGCAAAAATGCAGGCTCATAAAAATTGATGCTGAAGGTATGGAGAGTGAAATTATTGAAGGAAGTGATAGCATTCTGGAGCATTTTCGTCCGCTTGTATATGCAGAATGCCTCTCAATGGAACATGGAACCCGCCTGGTGAGAATTATGAAAAAGAAGGGTTATAAACCTTTTATTCATTGTTTAGAGGCTTATAATCCTGATAACTTCTTCAAAAACGAAAAAAACATCTTCGGAAGTGCCCAGGAGATAAACTTCTTCTTTGTTCCAGGTGAAGAGAGCCTTTTCCTTCACATGAGTTCTAAAAAGTTCAACCAGCTCATTCCTATGAGCACATTGGATGACCTTGTCCTTGTGCTCATTCGCAAGCCCCAATATAAGAATGAAGTTCTTGCAAAAACTGAATCTGCTAATGTTATAAGAAATGATTTTTGGGCAAACGAGCCAGAACTGAAGAAATTGTGCGCTCAAGTTGAAACGGAAAGGATGGAACGGAAAAAATTGGACGAGGAGCGTTCATTTCTGCAAAGACAGATAATAGAAGAAAAAGAAGAAATTGTTAAAAAATTCGCAGAGGAATTAGAAAAAGTTAAAAATAAAATGAATGAGAAAGATAGAACAATTGAAAAATTGTCAAAAGAAATAGAAGAAGCTAAGAAGGAAATAAATGAGAAAGATAGAACAATTGAAAAATTGTCAAAAGAAATAGAAGAAGCTAAGAAGGAAATAAATGAGAAAGATAGAACAATTGAAAAATTGTCAAAAGAAATAGAAGAAGCTAAGA
>JBBIVP010000028.1:11371-15398 GCA_037439705.1 bacterium | reverse complement strand
GACAGGAGTGTATTTTATTTCAGTAATTATTGTAATTTTGATGGGACAACATATCTTTAAAATAGGATATTCTCCTACACATCTGGTGGTCGGAACCCTTGCTGTTGCCATGCTATTTCATCCATTAAGATTGGGCATAAAAAAATTTCTTACAAAAACTTTATATAAAGAGGAACTAAAATTGATAGATTCTATTTTAATTTTTTGTGATAATGCCTACATTTTTCATGATTTTCGTTTTCTATTAAGAAAGGCGATCTCAGTTTTTGAGGGTGAACTTGGTTTTAACAGGGTGGTAGTTTACATGAGGGAAAGAAAAGAAGAAAACTTCAAAGACATAAGTGATGAGTTGGGAGTTATTTCTCATCCACTTTCAAAAGAAATTCTTGAAGATATAAATTTCCATCCATTTTCGGGAGCAAAGAGCCCTCGTATAATAAGTTCAACTTCTTCAGATACATTAGAAAAGAGACTTTATGCAGAAGGTATAAGGTTAATTATACCTATTCATCTTCCCAGAGGCGGATGGACAGCTGTTATTTTTTTCCTTGGAGAAAGGTTTGAAGATGAAAAATGGACAAAGGAAGATATGGCAGTATTCAAAACCTTCTCAAAAACAATTAGTTTAATTGTAGAAAATTCTCTTATTTATACAGAAATGTTAAAAAAAGAAAAATTTGCAATTATAGGTGAGATGGCTTCTTTAATAATCCATGAAATTAAAAATCCGCTTGGAATAATAGGTGTATCCATAGGTACATTATCAAAAATAATTAAAGAAAAAGATAAAAAAATTCAAGAGCTCTTTTCAATTGTAGAGTCAGAGGTAAACAGAATGAATAACACACTCAAAAAAATACTTACTTATGCTAAGTATTCACAGCCTGTATTTGAAAGCAGAAAGATAGATGAGCTTATCACTTTAACTATTGAAGGAATCAAACCACTGGCTCATGAAAATAACATAGAAATAATCGTTCAAAAAGAAGGAAATATTCCTCCTACACTTCTGGACACCGAAAAAATTCAGATTCTTTTTCAAAATATTATTTTAAACTCTATAGAATCCATAGAAAAAAATGGAAAAGTTGAAGTTATACTTAAAAAAGAAAATGATGATAAAATAATTGTAGAAATAAGGGATACAGGAAAAGGAATTCCAGCAGGTATGGAAAGAGAGATATTTAAACCTTTTTCCTCAACAAAAAAAGGTGGAACAGGGTTAGGGCTTGCTATTTGTGAAAGAATTGTTAAAGACCACTATGGTGAAATAGAATGTTTCAATAATGAAATTGGCGGTGCTACTTTTGTGATAAAATTACCTGTAAGGAACTCAAATGGCTAAAATTTTGATTGTGGACGACGAAATAAACATGCTAAAAAGTCTTGAGATTTTATTCCAGCAATCTCCTATTTATCAGGTAGAAACTGCAAGCAGTGGAAAAGAGGCGCTGGAGAAATTTTCACTTGATACCGATATAGCCATTGTGGACCTTGCATTGCCTGATATGGATGGTATTACCGTGTTAAAGTGGATAAAAGAAATAAAAGAAGAAACAGAAGTAATAATTATGACTGCTTATTCAAGCATAAAAACTGCAATTGAATCGGTAAGGTCAGGAGCGTTTGATTACATAACTAAACCTTTTGAACCCGATGAACTATTGATTGCAGTAGAAAAGGCACTCCAACTCATTGAACTTAAAAGAGAAAACAAGAGGTTAAAGGAAACAGAAATTTCCTTCCCAGAAATAATAGGAAGGTCAAAGGAGATAAAAGAAGTGATGAACCTAATAAACAAAGCCTCTGAGACAGATGCCAGTGTTTTAATTGTAGGTGAGACAGGGACAGGCAAAGAGCTTGTAGCCAGAATGATACATTTCAAAAGCAAAAGAAACTCGGGACCATTTATTCCTGTAAACTGCTCTGCTCTTCCAGAAACACTTATGGAGTCCGAATTCTTTGGTTATGCGAAAGGAGCATTCACGGGAGCGTTTCAGGATAGAGCCGGTAAACTGGAGCTGGCTCACGGTGGAACTATTTTTCTTGATGAAATAGGGGAAATGCCTCTTTCCTTGCAGGCAAAACTTTTAAGAGTAATAGAAGAGAAAAAAATTCAAAGACTTGGAGATCTGGGATGGAGGGAAACTGATTTCAGACTTATATCAGCAACCAATAAAAATCTTGAAAAATTGATGAAAGAGGGAAAATTCAGGGATGACCTTTATTACAGAATAAAGGTAATAGAAATTTATATTCCCACATTAAGAGAAAGAAGAGAAGATATTCCGCTTTTAATTGAGCATTTTCTCCAAAAAAAGAAAACTGAATTGGGGATAAAACAGATGGAAATCTCTCAGGAAGCATACTCTCTTCTTCTTTCATACGATTATCCCGGAAATGTTAGAGAACTACAACACATAATAGAAAGTGCTCTTTTACTCTCAGGAGGAAAAATTCAAAAATCCCATCTTTCATTGACGGCCACAGATTTTAAACATTTTTCTTCAGAAGATGAAGAAATCCCGTTAAAAAATGGATGGAAAAAAATTCAAGAAATATCCAGAAGATTGGAATATGAGCTATTAAAGAATGCTATTGAAAAATACCCTCACCTTTCCAACAATGAAATTGCAAAATTGCTCGGGACTACAAGAAGGGTACTTGAGCTAAGAATGAAGTTTTACGGAATTACAAAAAAAGATAAAAAAAGTTAGTGCAGGATATCTCCATATTTGATTATGTAAACAGAATGTATTAAATTTCCATCTGCCCCAATTCTTAATTTTCCCGTAACCCCATTAAATTCATTAATAGCTGAAAATTCATTTTTTAATTTTTCAGAATTTGTATAATTTTTAGAGGCCAGAATTTTATGTAATATCTGACCGAGGTCACAGGCGTAGGCGGAGAAGATATTCGGGTTTTCATTATATATGGAAATGAAATCGTTTATAAATTTTTTTGTTTCTGTTCTATCAGAATATGGGTTGAATCCGCTGACAAACAATATGTTATCTTTATATTTTTTCGGAATCCTCAAAATTTCAGGAACATCCCATAAATATGTGCCAAAGAAATATATTTTCTTCATATCCACATCAAAAAATTCCATCTGCGGAATTAGATAGGAAAGAACCTTTACAGTATCGGGTATAAATATCCCCTCAAAATCTACAACAGGAGGAATTTTTTTTAGCTCTATTCCTTCTTTAAATTCTTCCCTTTCTTCTATGTAAAAAAGACCGAGTACCTTTTTAATTTCATTGAACAACTCCTTTTGATTTGGCATATATCCCTCAATTCCCCTTATTTCTCCACCTTTTTCCAGAAATCTGTCCCAGAAAAAGTTTGTCATATCCCCGCCATATGCGTCGTCAGGATAAAATATGGCTATATTTTTTATTAAAAGTTCATCCACTATGTAATCTGCAAGAGCATACGCCATCTGGTTTTTGCCTATAAAAAATTTTATTAAATATGGACTAATGTTGATAATTGAATCATCAAGGGAAAAGGTTATAAAAATTGTTTTTGAGATGGTAGCGTATGGAGCAAGAATCCTGGCAATAAGCG
The DNA here is from genome assembly GCA_037439705.1 of bacterium. GTDB lineage: Bacteria > JBBIVP01 > JBBIVP01 > JBBIVP01 > JBBIVP01 > JBBIVP01. The sequence goes on along the minus strand of JBBIVP010000028.1, from coordinate 11,822 downwards.
TAGAAGGAGGGCCAATTATTACAGAGACTTCTTTTTCTACAAGATTTTTAAACTTATGAACCACTTTTATTTCTTCTTCACCAATATCTTCTACAATGAGCTCAAAAGGGGAATTTGGTTCATAAATTTTTAATCCGAATTCCAGTCCTTTCAAAATATGCTCACCTATCTGAGAAAATTTTCCAGAAAGAGGCAAAATCACGCCTATTTTGTGAGGGTTTTTCGGGATATTTGAACGCCATTCCCTTTTTTCTTCTACAAAAAATCCCGTTTTTCCTCTTTCCGAATCAGGAATGTAATAAAGGAATATCTTCTTATAAATACTTTCAAACAATTTTTTTAATTCTGAAGGAGCATCCTTATATCCTTCTAAAAATGCATAAAACGAGTTAACAAAATCTCCGGAAAGAAAATAAAGTTCTCCGAGTTTAAATTTCCAATAATACATCGG
>JBBIVP010000028.1:0-11361 GCA_037439705.1 bacterium | reverse complement strand
ACTTCAAGATAGATAACATTTTTCAAATAATATATTGCCTGGTTGTAATCGTTTCTTATTCTGCTTATTTCATAAAGCCTCATGTTAGCTTTTCCTGTAAGTTTTGAAAACTTTGATTTTTCTATAACCTTTTTAAAGGCTTCCTCGGCAGATTCATAGTTTTTGTTTTTCATCTGGCAATATCCGAGATAGTAAAATGCTTCACTCACATCAAACTCGTTTCCATAGAAGGAAATCACCCATTCAAAAAATTTTATCGCTTCATAATATTTTTCCTCTTTAATAAGGTCCATACCATTTTTTATGTCATAATAATATGCCTCTTTAAGTGGAATTCTCTTTCCTTTCCTTTCTATGAAGTGGGCACAGCTAATAAATAAAATTATAAAAAAAATTAACTTTTTCATTTTAGAACCCTGTTCAGTTTTCCCGGAACATATCCCTCCATATCAAGAAGTATATATTCAAAACCAATTTTTTTCATATACTCAACCAACCTTTTTCTTAATTCTGGTTTTACAAGCCTTTCTATTTCTTTTTCATCAACCTCTATTCTTACGGTTTTATCATCCTGATATCTTGCCCTTACTACCCTGAAGCCTTCGTTTTTTAAAAATTCTTCTGCTTTCATAACCTTGTTTAACCTTTCTTCATTGATTCTTATACCGTAAGGAAATCTTGATGCTAAACAGGGAGAAGCTGGAGAATCCCAGTAAGGAATATTAAGAAATTGACTCAAAATTCTTATTTCTTCTTTTCTAAATTTGCTCTCAATAAGTGGAGATTTAACCCCAAATTTCTCTCCTGCTTTTCTTCCCGGTCTATAATCCTCAAGGTCATCAAGGGTGCTTCCATCACATATAATTTCAATTCCATATTCCTCTGCAATTTTTTTGCATATAGTAAAAAGTTCTGTTTTGCAATAATAACACCTCTGAGGCGAATTCTTACAAAAATTTTCATCCTCCAGCTCTTTTGAATTTACAAGAATATGTTTTATATTAAAGAATTCAGCAATGGTTTTTGTCCTTTCAAGGTCAAAGGGGGGAAAGGTAGGAGAAATAGCGGTCACAGCAATAAACTTTTCCTTCAAAATCCTGTGCATGACAAATAAAAGAAATGAACTGTCCACCCCTCCTGAATAAGCAAGTACCGCAGAAGGATAGGAAGATATGATTTTTTCAAGAGTTTTGAATTTTTCAAGAGTTGATTTTTTTAAAGTTTCCACTTTAATCCCTCAAGATATCTTTCAATTATATCTAAATCTTCTTTATATGTAATTTTAATGTTTTTTCTATCTCCGGGAATTGTCTTTATCGGATGTCCAATAAGTTCTACTGCCATGGCTTCATCTGTTAGATGGCTTCCTTTTTTTATAGCAGATTCGTAGGCTTTTAACAGCAATTCATATTTAAATCCCTGAGGGGTTTGTGCTAAAAAATACTCTGTTCTCGGAATGGTTTTTATCCTTCCGTTTCTAATTCTTTTTAAGGTTTCGGTCACGGGAAGAACAGGGATGCAAGTACTGTACTTTTTAGTTCCATCTATTATTCTTTTGATAAGTGAAGTGCTTATATTGGGTCTTACTCCATCGTGAACAAGAACTATGGTGCTTCCTTTCGCTGCCAGAAGTCCATTATAAACGGAATGTAACCTTTCTTTTCCTCCTTCCACCACCTCTCCCCTTTCAATTTCATATTTTTTCAGTATTTTTTGTGTAACTTCTACATAATTTTTTGGAACCACTACTATTATTTTTTTAATTTCCTTTAATTTTTGGAATGTAAGAACAGAATACATGAATAGTTCAATACCGTTCACTTTTAAAAACTGCTTTGGAATTTTTAAACCCATCCTTTTTCCTTTTCCAGCACATACAATTACTACGGATATCATCTTTTTCCTTCAAAAAACCTTTTAATTATTTTTCTGCACTCTTCTTCTTTAACCCCTGAGATTATATCAATTTTGTGATTTGGTGAACGCTCTAAAATTCCATATTTCTCCACTCCACCCCACCTTTCTTCTTTTGTTCCGTAAACGAGTTTTTCAATCCTGAAGTGAATCATAGCACCTGCACACATTATACACGGTTCAACAGTTACATATAACCATATTCCATTCAGTCTCCAGTTCCCAATCTTTTTGGCAGTCTCTCTCATCGCCTCTATTTCAGCATGTGCAGTGGCATCGTTTAAAGCAATAACTCTATTATGTGCCTTAGAAATCACCTCATTTTTATAAACACAAACCGCTCCCACCGGAACCTCTCCTTCCTTTTCAGCTTTGAGTGCTTCCTCAATTGCTATTTCCATAAATTGTTCATCAAGAGTCATGATTTTTTATCCAGGAATTCCTCCAATGGACATCCGTTGCATTTAGGAACACTTTTTTTGCAGAACTCTTTTCCAACATTAACAAGAAGGGCATGAAACTCATTAAAAATTTGGGTATCTTTTGGTAGATTTTTTTCAAACAGTTCTTTTAATTCATCGTAGGTTATATCTTCATATATAAATCCATGTCTTAACATAATTCTGTAGGTATAGGCATCTATAACAAACACGGGTTTATTCAGGGCATAAAGGAGAATACTATCTGCACTCTCTTTTCCAATACCTTTTATAGAAAGCAATTTTTCTCTTAACCTCTCATCTTCCTCCTCTTTCATTTTTACCATATCTCCGTTATAATTTTCTATGAGAAATTTTACAAATTCTTTTATTTTCTTAGATTTTTGGTTATAATATCCAGCAGATTTTATTAAAGTTGAAAGTTTTTTTTCATCTATTTCTTTAAGTTTTTTTGGATTCAAAAGGTTATGTTTTTTTAAGTTATTTATAGCCTTTTCTACATTTGCCCAGTTTGTGTTCTGGGTAAGAATGGCTCCTATTGCTACCTCAAATGGGCTGGAAGCTGGCCACCATCCCTGGGGACCAAAGTTATTGAAAAGTTTGTCATAGATTTTTTTAAGAACCTCCTCTAAATGGGCAGTTTTCTTCATTTCCCTCTTCTTTTTCATCAGTTCTCCTAAAAATCAACCTTCCTTCATTGTCCCAGCATTCATAAATTTCTTCCTCTTTATCAACTTCTCCTCCAGAAATTACCCCTCTACCCTCTCCGCTCCCGTCTTCAGCCCAGCAACTATCTATTCCTATTACTTCATATAAATAAGGGATCTCCTTCACATAATCCCACTCCCGTGTAAATGAAATACATTTTTTTCCATCTTTCATATTTAAAAAGTAAAAGGTTCCATCAATATATCCTGCATCTTTATCTCCATCAACAGGATAGAAATATGAAAACTTCCTGGCGAATCCCGTAATTCCATCGGGATGGAACCGGACATAAAAAGTTTCACCATCAGGATATTTTGAGCCATTAAAATTGTGAAGATTTTTGAGGTCTACAGTGAAGGAAAAATCTCCATTTGCATTTCCATTAACAACAGGATAAAAAGTAGGGTTGTATATGCCAGAAAAATTTATTTCAATAGTGAAATCATAAATTTCTTCCTTCTTTTCCACCCAGAGCTGATATACATATTCACCTCCCTCAATTTTCCATATTATTATATTTCCTTCCTCTGCAACAGGAGAATTTTTTTCTGCCAGTTGAACTGCAATAAATAAATCTGCAATGAGAGAATTGTATTCATTGAGGAGCGTATAACGGGAAATGTGATTCAAAATGGAATCCTCTGAATCTTTTCCGGGAATAAAAAACATTATTTCTTCCATTTTTGGCAGATGGTTAAGAAAACTTTTTGCTCTGTCTTCTGCACAGGATAAAAATACAATTATTAAAACAGGAATTATTCTGAGCATATAACAGGTATCTCCCCATTTGATTTTTCGGGTAAAACCTTACTCATAAGTTATTTCTTCTCTTTCATTACTTTATCCACAAATGAAACAATATCCTTCAAAGAAGTTCCCGGAGTAAATATCTCTTTAACTCCCATTTCTTTAAGTTTAGGAATGTTATCATCCGGTATAATTCCTCCTCCAAACAGAATCACATCATCAAGTCCGGCATTTTTCATGAGCCGAATTATTTCTGGAAAAATCGTATTATGGGCTCCTGAGAGAATGCTTACTCCAATTGCATCCACATCTTCATCAATTGCTGTTTGAACTATCATTTCAGGGGTCTGATGAAGTCCGGTATAAATAACTTCATATCCTGCATCCCTTAAAGCTCTTGCCACCACTTTTGCTCCCCTGTCATCCCCGTCAAGTCCAGGTTTTGCTATCAGAATTTTTCCTTTGCCCGGCATAGTTCTTATTTTACTTTTCTCAAAATAATAATCAAGTTTCCGGCTTCCTTTAACTATATCCCCGCATGAATGAAGGACCAACCAACGAGTTTTTCATTTTTGCATTGATAACATCCTTCAAAACTTCAAGGTAAGTATCAAAACCGAGTTCATATATGTGTCCCCACTGTTCTCTTCCCAGGATGTTTCCAGCTCCTCTTATTTCAAGGTCCTTCAGCGCAAGATAGTACCCCCTACCCTTCTCAATTGCACTTGCGAAGGCTTTTAGTCTTTTTATTGCTTCGGATGGAAGTGGAGATTTTGGTACAAAAAAATATGCGTATCCTTGAATTTCGCCCCTTCCTGCTCTTCCTCTTAAGTGATACAGGTCTGCAAGTCCAAAGAGATGGGCATTGTTCACTATTACTGTATTCGCAGTGGAAATATCAATTCCTACGCCAAGAATTATGGTAGAGACAAGAAGCTCAATTTTCCTTTCGAGGAATTTCCTCATAATCCTTTCAATCTTCTTTCCCTCCATTCTTCCATGAATTATTTCAAGGCTTATGGAAGGAATGAGGGACTTAATTTTATCAGCAATCTGGGGAAGTTCCTGTATTGAGGTGTGAACGAAAAAAACCTGGCCACTTCTTTCTATTTCATCTTCAATTATTTTCTTTAAAGATTCTTCGTCAAATTCCATTATATAGGTCTTGACAGGAAGCCTTCCCTGAGGTGGAGTTTCAATTCTTGAAAGGTCCTTGAGCCCTGTAAAAGCCATCTGAAGGGTTCTCGGAATCGGAGTTGCTGAAAGAAACAGTTCATCAACTGTATCAGGAAAATTTTTTCTTATATCCTTATGCTCAACCCCAAATTTGTGCTCTTCATCAACAATTATTAGTCCCACCATTTTAAAAGCAATTCCTTTTTGAAGAATGGAATGGGTTCCTATAATGATATCTATTTCCCCTGAAATAAGCCCTTCCTTTATTTTCTTTTTTGTGGTTTCAGGAGTGAACCTTGTAAGAAGTTCTATTCTTAATGGAAAATTTCTTAGTCTCCGGGTAAAAGTTTTATAGTGCTGTTCAGCAAGCACCGTTGTGGGAGAGAGAACGGCAACCTGCCTTCCATTCATTGCACATATACAGGCTGTTCTCAGCGCTATTTCTGTCTTTCCGTATCCAGCATCTCCACATACAATTCTGTTCATAGGACAATTTTTTTTAAGGTCTTCAATAATTTCTTCCATAGTTTTTATCTGATGGGGAGTTTCCTCATATTCAAATGTTTCCGATAAGGTTTTCAACCAGTCATTTTCAATCTTATACGGTTCTCTTTTTGTACAAATTCTTTTTCTGAACTTTTCAAGCAAAATTTCTGAAAGTTCGTTTATGCTTTTTAAAACTCTTTCCTTTTTCTTCTTCCACGATTTGCCATCAATGGTATCAAGGGATACCCTCCTGAAAGAATCGCCACCGTTTCTGTATTTTTTGATAAGTCCGGAATGGGTAAAAGGAATGAATAATTTTTTTTGATTTCTGTATTCAATCTCAAGAAGGATTTCTTCTTTCCCTTTCACTTCTTTTCTTACCCTTCCCCTGTATATTCCTATTCCGTAATCTCTGTGGACTATAAGGTCTCCCTCCTCTAAACTTTCAAGTTCTTCATACTCTGGAATTTTTTCTTCTGAAACTGGAATTTTTGATTCAAACGGAAAGAGGGCTATCTTGAGTTTTTCATCAAAAAATCCCCTGTTAAACCTTTTTTTAACAAGGTATATTCCCGGGAATTTTAGATCTTGAGATTTCACAAAACCTTCAAATCCAAAATTTTTCAAAAAATCCATAAGTCTTTTAAAACCATTTTCTGTGGTGTATGAGAAAAATATGTCCATGCCTCTGTAAATTTTATCCTTCGTCCATAATGAGAGGGCGTAAAGGGGATTTGTCTTTGAATGTAAAAATGAAAGGGGGGAAAATTCAACAGGTTCCGGTTCTATAACCTTTTCAGCAGATTGTAAAATTTTCTTATTGATTACTCCTTTCTCGGATAAAACCAGCACAGGATATTTTTTTAAAATTATCCAGTCAACAAGTTCTTCATCTAAAATGAAACCGCTCTCTACAATAATTGATGACCCTTCTGGAATTTCGCTGGAAAAGATGCTGTCTCCGACAAGTTCTGCAGGGAAAATTTCTGATTCCTCAATTTCTTCAAACGCCAGTTGATTTTCAGGGCTGAACCTTTTTATTGAAGAAATTTCATTTCCTTCCATTTCTATTCTTACAGGAAAGTCTGTGCCTATAGAAAATATGTCAATTATAAATCCCCTTCTGCTGAATTCTCCCATCTCTCTTACAACAGATCTCCTTTCATAGCCAATTTTTGACAAAAAGGTAATAAATTCTTCAGGGTCAAATTCTTCTATTCGCACCTTAAATTTTCTATTTTCCCATTGCGAACGGGAAGGGAAAGGAGCAAAAAAAGTTTTAGGAGTCAACGATATTAAAAATTCCTCATTTTCATATAAAATACAGGCAACAGAGGCAAACTTTTTTTTCTTTACCTCTTCAATTTCGTGAGGTGATGGAAGTAAAGATTCTTTTTCCGAAAGAATAATGTTTTTTTTATATTTTCTTTGCCATTCATATATAAAGAATTCTTTTATAATAGAAGACGAGAAAAATAAAACTGTCAAGGTGGGAGCACCATTCATGTTTCATATTATGAATTGTTCAAGAAGTTCCTTAGCTCCTTCTGTATGGAACGGAATTTCCCTTAGTTCTGCCCTGTTGTTGACATGCGAAAGGGTTGTTTCCACATATATTCTGAAAGAATGAAGCCTTTCCTTCAGTTCATTAATTCTTATTTCCTCAACTTTCTTTTCTTCTACATAATTTTCGTATAAATCAAATATGTATCTTGCAAAATCTTCAAATGGTTCAAGGTCTGAATATCTGAGAAGGGTAAAAGAAAGGCTCTGGAAGTAAATTATAAAATCCCTGAGCATCTAAATCACATTTTTGGGAGGTCTGTAGTTTTCATCGTTTGTGTCAGCCTTTAGACAGAATTCTGCATAATAGAGAATCTCCCTGTATATCCAGAGGTCCTCCCTTAACCTTAATGATTTCTCCAACTTTGACACAAAATCTATAAATATCTCTTTTCCCTCTATATCTGGAGAGAAAAATTTTGCAAGGTTAACAATTATCTGCTGAAAATTGTTTGTGAGAATTCCACTTGCATTATCAATTGATGCTCTCAACGAACCAATGCTTTTAATTATAACAAAATCCTTAAGCACACTCTCGTAAACTTTTTTCAACTCAAGTTCAAGTTGAAATTTAATGTCCTTCAAAAATGTAATAAGAGCTTCGCCTTCCTTTCCCCCTTGTAACTCAGAAATTGCCTCTTTATCTATGTAATTTATAATCTCCCTTGCTTCGCTCTTTAAAAGCGAAAATATAAGAAGATTGGTTTTCAATTTAGCTTCATCCATCTCTTCAGCATTCACAAATTTCAAATACTTAAGAAACCTGAAGAACACAAGAAACAACACAGAGATTACTTTCTTTTCTTTTGCTGATTTCACCTTTTTTACAATTCTTAAAATAACAGGATGGTTTATTCTGTCATAGATTGGTGAAAAAGTGGGAAGTTTTACGGGGTCAAAAAAATGGTTCATTGAAATCAATCTGATTGTGAGATGTCCAAGATTATTAAAAAGAAGATAAGGACATCCTTGCATTTCAGAAATAAATTTTATTATTTCATAGAGACTCATGAAATTTATCATAAGAAGAAAAATGGAATCTCTTGGATGATTTTGTTTCATACTCTCAATAATTAATTTGTCCCTTATACTGTCTCTTGAAATTTTGTTTTCTATATACTTCTGAAAGTGGAGAAAGTTTGAATCTTCTTCCAGAAAATTTCTTATAATCACCATCATCCTTTCAATACCAGATTGTAGAATTTTTACCTCTGAAGAAAAACTCTTTGCAGATGGAAATTCCATCGTCCACAAAGGATGATTGTTAATATTGAAAAACCTTTCTACTGCTTTTAACCACATTTCAAGTTCAAAAAGAAGAATCTCTTTGTTCTCAACGGATAAGGTTGAAAGCCATTCGTCCCTCATCTTTATCTGTTTTTTGAATTCCTGCTGAACTTCTTTCATCCCTTTAATGATATACCATATAATTCTTCTTTTAAACTTCTTGTCATCAAATTTCTGGCACCTTCTTCAGGACTCATTCTCTCATGAAGAATGTAATATACAGTCTCTGAAATGGGCATTTCTACCCCCTCCCTTTCTGATAACCTTTTTACCGCTATGGAAGTTTTTATCCCTTCAGCAACCATATGGGAAGAAGAAAGTATATCCTGCAGTTTTTTACCCTCTCCTATCTGAATTCCAACATTTCTATTTCTGCTGAGTTTTCCAGTGCAGGTAAGAACAAGGTCGCCTATTCCGGAGAGTCCAAGAAAAGTAAGTGGATTTGCGCCCATTTTTACGCCAAGTCTTGTAATTTCAGCAAGACCTCTGGTTATGATAGCAGCCCTCGCATTATAACCAAGTTTCAATCCATCACTTATTCCGGCAGCTATAGCTATAACATTCTTCACAGCACCACCTATTTCTACTCCTATTACATCTGAACTTTCATACAATCTAAACTTATCATCTGAAATTAGTTTTTGAAGATACGAAGCCAACGCACTATTTTTTGAAGCAATTGTGGCTGCAGTAGGTAATCCTTTTGCTACTTCTTTTGCAAATGTGGGTCCTGATAAAACTGCTAATCTATCAGATACATTTTCAATTAACTCTTCATAAATCTGGGACATAAGTTTAAGAGAATCCACCTCAATACCCTTTGTGACACTTATTAATGGTACATTTTCTGGAATATAAACTCTGGCTTCCATAAGAATTTTTCTTGTGACATGGGAGGGAATTGCAAATATAGTTAATTCTGCACCTTTAAGAGTTTGTTCTAAATCGGTAAATGCCTGAACCTTTTCAGGAATTTTAAAACCTTCAAGATAGAGGCTATTTTCCCTGTTAGAATTTATATTCTCTTCTACCTCCTTCTCATAGCACCAGATTTTGACACTATATCCCCTTCTTGCAAGCGCTATACTTAAGGCGGTTCCCCAGCTTCCGGCCCCTATAATTGATATCCGCATTTTGAGATTTTATATTTATATCCATTTGAAATCAAATATCTTTAATTTGCATTTTTTAAAATAAAAAAATCTGCTAAAATATGAGAAAATGCAGGGTTTCTGGAAAAATTTTTTAAAGATAAGTATGATATTTGTCATATTTTTGACTGTCCTAGTTTTAAATTTTACAGATAGAGAAAAGAAGAGATTTTTTAGATTTCCTGCCAGGATTATATCGATTCCGATTTTTGCCTTTGGAGAAGTGGTTTATGAAATAAAAAATCTCTGGAAAAGATATGTTTATCTCATAAATGTTGAAAAGGAAAATGAAAATCTGAAAATAAAATTACTGGAAAAAGATATTGAGATAAACGCTCTTAGGGAAAAATTAAAAATCCTTGAAAGGCTTAAGGGGCTTCTCGGATATAGAGAAACTTTTCAATACTCTACTGTAGTAGGAAATGTGATAGGCTATTCTTCTGATGGAAAATTTAAAGGAATTTTGATAAATATAGGAAAAAACCAAGGTTTAAAAGAAGGAATGCCCGTGGTTTCTGCGGGAGGGCTTGTGGGGGTTGTAAAGCAGGTTTATCCGTTCTCATCAAGTGTTATTCTCATAACAGATAAAAACCTTTCAGTGGATGTGCTTAATACCAGGACACTTGAGAAATCTATCCTGACAGGAGATGGAAAAGATGGATGCAGACTTAAATACTATCTAAAAACAGGAGATGTGGCAATAGGTGATGTTTTTCAAACCGCCCGCATAAGCGAATTCTTTCCCAGAGGTATATCAGTGGGCACGGTGATAGAGCTTCAAAATCCGGATGAGGGACTGTATAAAGAAGTAAAAATTAGACCCTTTACAGACCATAAAAAATTAAACGAGGTTCTTGTGATCATAAAAAAATGATTTTTAAGGTTTCCATATCACTTTTCATTCTCTTGGTTTTAAGAACACTTTTTGAGACCTTCTCAGGTCCAGTGTTTGAACTTTATCATGTTTTTATAATCTTCCTTGCTTTTTACACGGACTTCTGGAAGGGATTTATTTTTTCCTTAATATCAGGGTATATGATTGGCAGTTTATCAACTTTTCCTTCGGGAGAATATATTCTTTCTTTTTCTCTACTCTTTACTTCTGTGTATATGTTAAAAAATGTGTTAAATTCAGAAAACATATGGTTCTGGATTTTGCTACCTTTCATGGGAACATTTATACACATTCTTTTCATAGAATGTATGAGATCAATAGCAGGGTTTGGTTTTGAGATACATCCCCAATATATTTTAAATGCCATTTTATCCATCTTCATTTTAAATTTTATGGAATATATAAGGAGGAAAAATGCTTTTTCATCCGCATAATCCAGAAAGTCCATCCTTCAAGAAAAAAGTTAACTTTCTCTACATAGTTTTCTCCATAATTATAGGTACAATTTTTTTAAGACTTATTTACCTTCAGGTCATAAAATATGGGAGGTTCTGGCAACTTTCCGAAAAAAATCGTATAAGAAATGTAGTTCTTTATCCAGAGAGGGGATATATTTTTGATAGAAATGGTAAAATTATAGCGGATAATCGCCCATCCTTTGACCTTTATGTAATTCCTGAAGAATGCAAAGAAAAGTGTGGATTTGTGCTTCAAAAATTATCTTCCATTTTAAATCTAAATTTTTCAATCCTTGAATCTTCCTATAAGGAATGGCTTAAAACCCACAGGCTCTTTGAACAATTTCCTGTCAGTAAGGACATTTCTTATGAAGTGCTCATAAAAATAGAAGTTGAAAAACTTTTCCTGCCGGGAATTTATATCACTGAAATGCCTGTTAGAAAATACGCAAACGATTTTGCCTTTTCCCACCTTCTTGGGCATTTAGCGGAAATTTCAGAAAACGAGATGAAAGTTTATAAAAATAAGTATAGCC
>JBBIVP010000027.1:0-15529 GCA_037439705.1 bacterium | reverse complement strand
TCTCCAATTACAATTGCCAGTGTAGGGGTTTGAAGGTTGAGCATCGTCATGATTGATTCTCCAATGGTAGGAGCCTGCCCCCTTTCCTCTGCACCTATTCCGGGATAGGCTCCGGGTGTATCAACAAATGTAATTACAGGAAGTGAGAATCTTTCTGCAATTTTCATCATTCTCATAGCCTTTCTGTATCCTTCCGGATGTGCCATTCCGAAATTCCTGTAACTTCTATCCCTTGTTATCCTCCCTCTTTCCTGGGCTATTATTGCAACATTTTTTCCGTTTACCTCTCCCAGTCCACAAACAATTGCCGGGTCATCCCTGAAACTTCTATCTCCGTGAATCTCTTCAAAGTTCTCAAATATGCCGTTTATGAAGTCAAGAGCCCTCGGTCTTGATGGATGTCTTGCTATCTGAACTATCTGCCAGGAAGTCAGTCTTGAATATATCCTTTCACATACTCTATAAATTTTTTCCTCAATTTCTTTTATCTGAGCAGGAATGTTGCCATTCGCTCCTGTCATTGAAAGAAGTTTGAGTTCCCTCAACCTCTCTTCAAGTTTTTCGAGGGGTTTCTCAAAATCAAGAAAGAATTTCATAGAATTCCTCCACCTTTTTTAAAACTTTTGATGGGTCAGGACTGTCAATTTTAACCGAATGCTCTTTTTTAAACCAGAAAATTTGCCGTCTCGCATATTCCTTTGTTTTTTTATAAATCATTTCAATCGCCGATTCAACCTTTATCTTTCCTCTTATCACATCCGCCATTTCCCTATATCCAACCGATGTAAAACCGGGGCAGTTTTCATCATATTCCATTTTTAAAAGTTTCTCCGTCTCATCAAGCCATCCTCTTTTGAGCATATCATAAATCCTTTTTCTGATTGATTTATAAAGCCTTTCTCTCGGAGGCTCAATGTATATTTTGAAGGTTTCATACCTCTTTTCTTTAAATCCGTGTTTTTTTCTCATTTCCGAAATTCTTTGACCCATTGCCATGTAGTAGGAAAGAGCCCTTTCAATCCTTGGAAAATCCTGAGGAGAAATTTTATCTGCGGTTTCGGGGTCTATTTTTTTTAGTTCCTCGTAAAGATATTTTAATCCCTTTTCCTGTTTTTTTCTTAAAATTTCTTCCCTTATTTCCTGTGGAATCGGAGGAGATGGAATCAGACCTCTTTCAAAAGCCCTTATGTATAATCCAGTTCCTCCAACAAGAATTGGAAATTTCCCTCTCTTTCTTATTTCATCGTAACAACTATCAGCAAGTGCTATAAATTTTCCTGCATCAAACCTCTCATCCGGAGTTATCACATCTATAAGATGATGCGGGACTTCCTTCCTTTCTTCCAATGTCGGTTTACCCGTTCCTATATCCATGAATTTGTAAATCTGCCTTGAATCAGCATTTATAATCTCACCGCCTATTTTCTTTGAAATTTCAATAGCGAGAAAGGTTTTTCCGGAGGCAGTTGGTCCGCAGATAATCACACATATTTTCACCTTCTCATAAACCATTTAAGAATTTCTTTCTTCTCAATTATGTAGATTATCGGTCTTCCATGGGGACAGTATGCACCACCCTTTATTTCCTTTAATTCATCAATAAGGGTTATCAGTTCAAGGTTGTTCAACGATTTTCCCGCTTTTATCGCTTTTTTACAGGCTATCTTTGCGAGTTTTTCAAGAGCCTGGAGAGGTGACTCGGTAAGGAGGGAATTGAAAATCTCCTTAAAGGCATCTTCTACCTCATCTTCGTCAAGAACAGAAGGATAACCCCTTATGCAGATATCTTCCTTTCCGAACCTTTCAACAAGAAAACCCATCCTCTCAAAAATCTTTTGAAAATTTTCAAAGGAAGAAGCTGTTTTTCCCACATTAACCACGATTGGGGTAAGAAGAAGGTTCATCGTGGGTTCCTCCGTCTCATATTCTTCTCTTAATCTGTCATAAAGTATCTTTTCGTGGGCTGCGTGGATGTCAATCAACAAAACTGCTGATTCCTTTTCAACCACCATAAACTCGTTCCAGAGATTCCCTATAACCTTTGGAATCTCTTTAATAAGAAAATGCTTGGAACCCTCTCTTACTGCTTCCTGATTTTCCCTTACTCCTTCCTGAATTATTGTTTCTTTTTCTTGTTCAATGAAGGGCGTATAAATAACCTGTTTTGTGTTTCTTGAAAGGGATGTCTTTATGGCTTTTGCAATAACCTTTTCCACACTTTCCTTATTTTTAAATTTTATGGTTTTCTTCTGAGGATGTATGTTTACATCAATTTCATCTGAAGGAATCTCCATTTTTATTATTCCGGACGGACTTCTTCCCTTTTCAATGGACCTCTCAAATCCTGTTTTTATAGCCTCTTTTATAATCCCGCTCTCCACTGGTCTTCTGTTCACAAGGAGATATATCTTTCTCAATACGGGCGAAGATTGTGGATGGGAAAGGTATCCATTTACCTTTATACCATCTTCTTCATAATTTATCTCAAATCCCCTTGTGTCACTCCCAAACAGGTCCTCAAAGAGTCCTTTAAGGGTGGTACCTTTTTCTATGCTCACTATCTCCTTTGCGTTCTCTCTTAAAAAGAATGAAACATCAGGGTCTGACATCGCATATTTGAAAATTAGCTCTGTGGTGTGAAAGAGCTCTGACTTTCTTCCCTTCAAAAACTTTCGCCTTACGGGCGAATTGAAAAAAAGCTCGTGGACTTCAACCCCTGTGCCCCTTCTCATATTAACTGGTTTTTCCCACCTGAATTCACCGCCTTCAAAATAGCATTCATATCCTTCACCGTCCCTTTCTGCACTTCTTATCAAAAGCCTGCTGACACTGCTTATGCTGAAAAGTGCCTCTCCTCTGAAACCAAATGTGAAAATTGAAAGGAGATCCTCTTCTTTTTTAAGTTTTGATGTAGTCCACCTTTCAACAGAAAGTTTTATTTCATCTCTGTTCATTCCGCATCCATTGTCTTTGACCCTGAAGGAGAGAAAATCTGGACTGAGGATTTCAACCTCTATTAAATCTGCACCTGCATCAATGGAATTCTCTATGAGTTCCTTAATTGCTGATGATGGTCTATCAATTACCTCTCCAGCGCATATTCTTGATATTACCGACTCATCAAGCCTTATTATTCTCCTTTTTTCCACTTTTAAATGTTATGGTGAATTTTTTCATTTTTCAATTTAATGTGTAAACCGGCTCGCAAAGAATCTATTTTTATAATTTTTGATGGAGTTCGTTTTTTTCAAAAAGCAATGTTTCAGAACTTAACTTATATAAACCAATTCAATACACTACCAAATAAAAGAATGAAAATTCATTTTACAGACATGCTTTGATAAAAATGGAAATTCTTAAAAATCACGGCTGGAAGATTTCAAAACAAACCGTTGAAAATGTTGATTAAAGAGCCTGATATAATTGAAACAGGGTACAAAGAAGGATTGCTCAAAAAAGGTTGACTGAAAGTCATATGCTGAGGTTGGTTTATGAAGTAGAAGGTAAGGAAATAACGATGATAACTATGTATCCTGGAAGGAGGTCAAGGTATGAGAAAAATTAGATACAGTAAGGATGTGGACGCACTTTTTATTGAACTTTCAGACAAACCAATTGATCATGCTGAAGAAGAATGTCCGGTAATAATTCACTTTTCAAAAAACAACGAGCCCGTTCTAATTGAAATACTTGATGCCAGAGAGTTCCTGTTGAGCTCTTTTACAAGTCTTTTAATGGAAAAAGAGGCTGGTTCTTAAATAAAAAATCCGCAAATAACCCCCTCCCGAGCGACCAAAAATTTTGCTTGACATTTTAAAAAAATTAAGATACCTCTAAAAGAGAGAATCTAAAAGAGGGATATATGGGAGTGATAGAAGAGCTGAAGGGATTAAGAGAGGGGATGGAGGTGGTAGAGGAGAGGGAAAGGCTGGGTGAATACATTTGTGATTTTGCAAAAATAAAAATTTTTCCCCGGTGCGCGGTTTTTCCGGAAACAACCGAAGATGTTATAAAAATTGTGAAATGGGCAAATGAGAAAAAAATTCCCCTTATTCCTGTAAGTTCAGGACCGCCAAGGATAAAGGGAGACTCAACACCAGAAATTGGCGGTGTTATGGTTGACCTGAGAAAAATGAAAAAAATTTTGAGAATTGACAGAAGAAACAGGGTGTGCGTGATTGAATCAGGGGTTAATTTTCAGGAACTCCTTCCAGCACTCAAAAATGAAGGGCTTCGTATAAACATGCCAATTTCTCCACGAAAGAATAAATCTGTCCTCGCCTGCTTTCTTGAACGAGAACCTGTTATGATGCCAAGGTATCATTGGGATGCGTCAGACCCGCTTCTCTGCCTGGAAGTGGTCTTCGCAACAGGAGACCTTTTCAGAACAGGTGAAGCAAGCGGACCATTTGGATTAGAGGAACAGTGGAAAATAGGAAATGGTCAGAAGTTTCCACTCGGTCCACATCAGGTTGACTATTTCAGGATTGTTCAGGGTGCTCAGGGAACAATGGGCATTGTCACATGGGCTTCAATTAAGTGTGAACTACTTCCAGAAATGGTGGAATTCTTGTTTACCATTTCCAGCCAACTGAGTGATAACCTCATTAACTTCGTCTATCGTCTTTTAAGGCTTGACCTCGTTGATGAACTCTTCATCTTGAACAATACAAATGCAGAGGTTTTATATTTTGACGGCTTCAAAGAAGAAAGAAGGCTTCCTGAATGGATTCTCTGTATGGGAATTGGAAGTTCTGGAAGATTCGCGAAGGAAAGAATGGATTATAAAATTTCTGACCTTATGGATGTTGCACAGAGTTTTGGTGTGAAATTGATAAGAAATGTGGGAGATATAAAGGGACTTGTATTTTTTGAAAAAATATACTCCCCGCAGGAAACATACTGGAAGTTTAAAAATGGATTCTCAAAGGACATATTTTTTATCACCACTCTTGATAAAGCATCATTTTTTATAAAAAATTTTCTGACCTTTCTAAACGAACAGGGGTATAAAGGAGAAACGGGAATATATATCCAGCCCCTTGTCCAGGGAACATCCTGCCATCTTGAATTCACCCTTTATTCCTCTCAAGATGAAATTGATAAAATTTTTGAAAAGGCAAGCTGGTTTCTTTTTGAAAAATGTGCTTTCTTTTCAAGACCCTACGGATACTGGTCAAACCTTGTCTATTCAAGGGATGCCATCTTCACGGAAAGTCTCAAAAAGGTGAAGGGAATTTTTGACCCGAACGGGATAATGAATCCCGGAAAATTATGCTTTTAGGAGAAAGAAATGGCTCTTGAAGATTACAAAAAGGATATGATGAGGTGTGTTAGATGTTCGGTATGCAAATTCATTCCACTTTCTTCTCTTATAAAAAGCTGGAGGTTTGCCTACGGATGCCCGAGCATAATCCAGAAAAACTTTCATGCCTATTCAGGTGGTGGAAAATTGATACTTGCCCTTTCATTTCTTGAGGGAAGAATAGGATATTCGCCAAAACTCCTTGAGGTAATTTATAACTGCTCCCTCTGCGGAATGTGTGACCTCACCTGTAAAATAGGAACCGACATGGAGGTCTGGGAGATTTTACATGAGTTCAGAATAAGATGTTTCAAAGATGGACAGGCACCCCTTCCGGGGCACAAACCCATTCTTGACAGTTTAAAAAACTACGATAATGTATGGATGCAGCCAAGGGGAAGAAGGGGTGAATGGGCAAGGGGAATAAATGTCAGGGATGCAAGGAAAGAGAGAGTCTCCGTCCTTTATTTTGCTGGATGCACCTATTCTTATGAACCCGGTCTGAAGGAAATTGCAAGAAAAACCCTGAAAATCCTCGTTGAGAACGATGTTGATGTTGGCATACTTGGCAACGAAGAAAAGTGCTGTTCAAGTCCTGCCTACATGATCGGAGATGAAGAGACTTTCAAAAAATTTGCAGAAGAAAACATAGAAAAATTTAACGAGATGGGAATAGAAATCCTTCTCACATCCTGTGCGGGTTGTTATGGATTGTTCAAATCAAAATATCCGAGGCTGGAAAAGAAGATGAACTTCAGGGTGATGCATTCAGTTGAATTTCTCTGGAGTCTCATAAGGGATGGAAAAATAAAACCAAGAAAAAGAATTGATATGGCTGTAACCTATAATGACCCGTGTCATTTAGGAAGACTCTCTGAGCCAAGAATCCCCTCTCACGGAAAGGAAAGGATTGAACTCAACACCCTTCCCATAAAAGATATTCCAAAGATTCATGGATTTAATGGAATATATGAAGAACCGAGGGAGATTCTGAAAAGTATCCCCGGAATAAAATTCGTGGAAATGGAAAGGAGGATGGAATACAGCTTCTGCTGCGGTTCAGGGGCAGGAGCGAGGTCAGCATTTCCTGATTTTGCACAAAAAACCGCGTTAGAAAGACTTGAGGAGGCATCATATACAGGTGCTTCAGCCCTCATTACAGCCTGTCCGTGGTGTGAAAAGAACTTCATGGACGCAAATAAAAACAATGGAGCTTTGAAAATTATTAACATAGTGGAACTCTTATATGATTCAATAAAATAAGGAGGAAAAGGTGGAAAGGGAGATTTACAGAATTTTTGAGGAGATTGTAGGACCTGAAAACATATCAGATGACCCTGTCATTCTTGAAACCTATTCATTTAACTGGTTAACCGAATTCCTTCCCCGTTCAGCTCCTTCAAAATTTATGGAACACAGACCACTTGCAGTCATTCTTCCGAAGAGCACAGAGGAGGTTCAAAAAATAGTAAAGGTATGTAATTCTTACAGAATAAAGTTCAAGGCGCTTTCTACAGGTTACGGAAGCCATTCACTTCCCGGGCAGGAAAATGTTCTCGTCATAGACTTAAGAAGGATGAACAGGATAATTGAACTTGACGAAAAGAACAAGTTTGCGGTAGTTGAACCCTATGTGGTATGGGCTCAACTTCAGGCAGAGGCAATGAAAGTGGGACTGTTTACCACGCCAATTCAGGCAGGCTCACAGGCATCTGTTCTTGCAAACCTGACATCGGGATGGGGAATGAACACATTTGGCAATCACGGTGGACACAACGGAAGAAATGTTCTTGGAGTTGAATGGGTGCTTCCAACGGGCGAAATTCTCAAACTGGGACCACCAAACGAATGGTTTACAGGGGATGGTCCCGGTCCAAGTTTAAGAGGAATAATGAGGGGACATTGCGGTGCTCAGGGTGGACTTGGAATTTTTACAAAGGTAGGAATAAAACTTCACAACTGGCCAGGTCCACCCGTGCTTGAAACTGAACCAACAGGACTTATCTCCGCTTACTCAATAAAAAATCTTCCAAAATTTATAGAGGTTGCCATTCCCACCTTTGATACCTATGAGACTCTGGCAAATTTCTTTTACAGAGCAGGAGAGGAAGAAATAGCTTATTGCCTTATAAGGGCTGGAAGCATAGAGCACCTGGTTACTTTTGCTGGTGCACTGTCAAATAAGGAAATATTTGAACAGTGGTTTGAATCCGGTTTTATTTCTTCCGCCAAGGAACTCATAAAACATCCATGCGTTGCAATGGTATTTGCAAACACGGAAAGGGAGTTTAACTTCAAAAAGAAAGTCCTTTATGAAATCATAGAGGAATGTAATGGAAAAATACTCCCGGTTTTCAAAGAAGGACCACTCCAAAAATTTGGTGGGGAAGAAATGCTTGTTGGTCTTATTGGAAATGATACCCATTTCATTCATCATGCGGGAGGATTTGTGATAAGTGCAGGATACATGGGAACCGCGGATGCAGTGATAAAGCACATGGGGATTCCTCAGGAAAAATTGAAGAAAAAGTTCATTGAAAGGGGAAAAATTCTTGCAGATGGTGAAGATTCAACATACCACAATTCATTTGAAAACAACGCGTACATATATATGGAAATGGAATTTCATTACGATGCAGCAGATCCTTTATCCGTTCAGGAGGTAAGGGAAGTTGTGAGAGAGGAAAGAGAAAATCTTATGGAAGAAAAACTTGGATTTGAACCCAACGATATAGGCCTGTGCGTTGGAGATTCAAATATGGACACTGGGGAAAGGATAATTGAGATAGGAAAGAGATATGGAAATTTTCATATATGGCAGGAAAAGGTAAAATCAGCATTTGACCCCCTTGACCTCTCCGACCGCTCAAATTATGGCGGAGGAATTTATATGAAGAAAAGGAATTAGGAATTGCGGGATTAGAAATTAAGCAACCAAAAAGTAGACTGCTCCCTTTTCCAATACATAAAACCTATTCAAAGAAAACCATATAATCACTGTGAATCACCTCGTCCGGAAAATTTCCAAGAAGGTTTTTTATTTCCCATGTCTTCTTTCCCCTTATCATTTTTATTAGTTCGGAATTCATGTTAACCCTTCCCTTTCCAATTACTTTTCCATCTTTTGAAAGAATTCTAACCACGCTCTTTTCTGGAAATTTTCCTCTCACATCAATTATCCCGACCGGAAGAAGGCTCCTTTTCTCTTTGAGAATAGCTTTCATTGCTCCATCATCTATAACTATTTCTCCCTTTTCATTCTTTACGGATAAAAGAAATTTCTTCACAGAAGAGACCTGACCGGATGGATAAAAAATCGTCCCTTCAACCCTTCCCGTTTTTATCGAAGAGATGCTACCCTTCTCCTTTCCGTTTACAATTGCAACATATAACCCAGCTTTCATTCCCATTTTTGCTGCTCTGAGTTTTGTTGTCATACCTCCAACAGTTTCTTTTGAGGAAGCCCCTTTTGCTGACCTCATCAGGTCTTCAATCTCCCTTTCATCCTTTACTTCTCTCACCGGAATTTTTTTCTTCTTCCCATCCATTTTTTCAATTCTGAAGACATAAGGAGTATCAGTAAGGATGAGCAAAAAATCAGCAGCTGTTCTGATTGCCACCATCGCGGATAAATGATCGTTGTCTCCTATTTTTATTTCTTCGGTAGCAACTGTATCGTTTTCATTGATAACTGGAATAACCTTCTTTGACAAAAGGCATTCTATTGTATCTCTGCTTTTCTTCCACCTCTCAAGGTCATCAAAATCCGCATGCGTGAGAAGAATCTGGGCCACTTTGAGTCCATATCTTCTGAAGGCATTCCTGTATTCGTTCATAAGGAAGACCTGCCCTATTGCAGCGAGTGCCTGTTTTTCCTTTAATGGAATGGTTTCCTTCTTTAGGCCAAGGACATATCTTCCAAAAAGGATTGCACCCGATGAGACAATGATAACTTCTTTTCCATCTTTTACAAGTTCAGCCACTTCTTTTGCGATTCTTCTTATTGTCTCAGGATTTATCCCTGAATCTTTTTTGAGAACAGAGCTTCCGATTTTTATAACAATTCTTTTAAAATTTTTAATGTCCATTTTTCTATTTTAACATTTCTGTCCAAAATCTTGCAAATGCTCGATAATGTATTGACTTTATCATTTTTAAATGTTAAAAATGAGGGAAAGGGAAAAATGACCTCGTTAATAAAAAAATATTTTAAATGGGTAAAAGAAAACATGAGTCTTCCAACTAAGCTCATAATCCAGATGCTTCTTACAAGCGGTGGAATGGCTTTTTTTCTATCACTGGGGTTTTTATTAACTATAAGAAATAATCAAGTTTCCAGTATGGAAAATCACGCAGTTTCAACAATTGAAAGGGTAAAGGCGGTTCTTTTTGAAGAAGGGATTGACGAAACCTTAAAAGAAAAAATTTTAAAAGGGTTTTTAAGTGATGAATTAAAGGGAATCCTCATAAGAGGAAATATGGAGTTAAAGGCAGGAGAGTATGAATTTCCACAGATAGAATTGATGAATGGAGAATTGAGAAAAAAAATGAAGGGAGAAATGATTTATGGAAAAAAAATTGTGGAGGGCGATAAAACCATTTATGTGTTTCTTGCAGTTTCAACAGAGAAAATGAAAAAGGTTTTAAAAGAAGGGGTCCTTTTAGCAGTAATAATTTATTTTTCATTAACTGCTCTCATTCTTCTTGCAGGTGCTCTTTTCAATCACTTTGAAATAGTTAAACCCTTGAGAGAAAAAGTGTTTCTTCTTGGAGATTCCATAAAGGAGACAAAAAATATATACATAGAAGTAAAAACTGGAACTGCTGAACAGGCAGCCTCTGTAACAGAACTTTCAGCAGCTTCTGAAGAACTGGCAAACAGCGCCCATCAGATTGCTGAAATGAGCCATCAGGTTGAGGGTGCCTCAAAAAGCGGAGTCCTCCTGACAGAACAGAGCGAAGAGGAAGTTTCAAAAATTATAAATGGAATTTCTCTTACAAAAGAGAGGATAACAAACCTTTCTTCAAGGATAATGGAATTGAACGAACTTTCAAAAAGAATTGGAAATATAACAGAATTGATTGAAGATATATCCGAGCAAACAAACCTTCTTTCAGTAAATGCAACAATTGAAGCAATCGGTGCAGGTGAAAGCGGGAGAAGATTTGGTGTTGTTGCCAATGAGATAAGGGCATTATCGGGAAGGACGAGAAATGCTACCGAGGAAATAAAGAAGATAGTTTCCGAGATAAACTCGTCAATAACAAAGACCGTGATGGCAACCGATGAAGGAATAAGAGCCTTTGATGAACTTACAAAATCAATTGCAACATTAAAATACATATTTGATGAACTTAAAAAATCAGCAGAATCAACCCTCAAAATAGCACAGGATATAAAAAAGTCAACGGATCAGCAGGTTTCATCAACCTCTCAGATGGCAAAGGCTCTTGAAGATGTAAGTGAGGTAGCACATCACATTGCAGAGAATGCAGCAAAAGCGAGCACTATATCAGAAGGACTTGAACCACTCCTTGAGATTTTAAAAAGTATGATTTAATATAAAAATTGTGAACGGAGAGATTCCTATACATGTGGAATGGGTTTTGTCGGTTCTGAAGGAAAAAACCGGCATAGACTGGAGAAGGAAGGGAATAACAAAGAGTTTTTTAAAAGAGGTGGAAGACCTCAAAGAAGAAGGTATTCTTCACTCCATTGATAAACTCCCATGGGATTCTGACAGGTTTCAAAGAATTATTTCCCACTTCACAGTTCCTGAAGGATATTTTTTCAGGTACACGAGACAGTTTGAATTTTTGAGAAAAAAAATCCTTCCGGATTTATTAAAAAACTATAAGGATATAAACATAGCAAGCATAGGCTGTGGCAGGGGTGAGGAAGTATATTCAATAGCAATAACCATTGAAAGCGCTGTTCCTGAATGGTGGAGGGTAAGAGTAATAGGATTGGATTTAAACAGGGAACTAATAGAAAGGGCAAAGGAAGGAGTTTTTTTAAAATCCTCTTTCAGGGAGGGTATAAAGGACAATTTAAAAATCTTCATTCAGGAGGAAAAAGACGGAATTTACAGGGTTAACATAATGGAGCCTTCCGATAAATTCCTTGATTACTTTCATGTTATATTCTTCAGAAATGTGCTTATATACATGGCAAAGGATAAAATTGAGAAGGTAGTGGAAAATGCACTTTCAATGCTGAAAGAAGGGGGAATAATACTCTTCGGTCACACAGACATAATGCCCGATATGAAACTTGAAATACAAGCGATTGACAATTCTTTGTTTATCTACAGAAAACCAAAAAAGCCTAAAGAAAAAGAAAGAAAGATAGAAGAAATCATAGAGGTAAAAAAAGAACCTCCCATTTCGGAAAAAATTAAAGAGGGTTTCATATATTTTAACAATGGAGAGATTGAAAAGGCAGAAAGGATTTTTAAGGAAATCCTGGCAGGTTCTGGGCATCCCGTGGCAAGAGCAGGGCTTGCTTTTATCTCACTTGAAAAGGGAATGATTGAAAATGCACTATCTTATATTGAACCAATTTCATCAGACCCGCTTCCAGAGGTTTATTATCTAAAAGGGATTATATCAATGAGCACAAAAAGGTTTGATAAGGCTTTAGAATTTCTGACAAAAGCTGTAGAAAAAGGAGAAACTCTTCCACAGATAAGGGTCGCAAAAGCCCTCGTTCACCTTCACCTTAAAGAACCTGAAAAGGCAAGTTTTGAACTTGAAATGGCTGAAAAATTTCTCTCGGATGAGCTCGCCTCCAAAACATTTCTCCCCGCTGGTGGACTGACTGCTTTAAAAAGGTATATAAACGACCTAAAAGAAATTCTTGTATAAAATGGACATAAGAAGCGAAATAAGAAGCAAACTATTTAAAGCACTGGAAGAAGATGAGAAATTTCTTATCATAGCTAAAAGAAAGAATTCATTTTTCGCTGTTCCGTTTGAGTATGCGAGGGGAGTAATTCCACCTCCTCCAATTAAAACACTCCCGCTTTCTCCTACCTTCATAAAAGGGATAATCTCGCACCTCGGGAAAATAATTCCAATTCTGGAAATATCAGAATTCATTAAAACTGAAAAACCTGAAATGAAAAGGATTTTGACGTTTCTGATTTCCGATGGATATTACAGTGCAGGAATATTCATAAACGAGTATCCGGTTTTCAGAAGAATTGAAAATGAAGATGAACTATTTCCTCAAGAAGAAAGTTCCGGGGAAAGTGCCTTTTTGAGCGGGTTCATAAAAGAAAAAGAGGTTCTCATCCCCATCCTGAACCCCTCCTCTATATTTGAAGAAATAAGGAAGAGGATAAAAAGATGGTAGAGGAGAAGTACCTTGATATATTTAAAGATGAGGCAAGTTCTCACCTTTCCGCTCTTGAAAAAATTGTCCTTGATATTGAATCAAAGGGTGCATTGCCTGAACTTATAAAAGAAGGAATGAGAGCAGCCCATACAATAAAAGGTTCTGCCCGACTTTTAGGGCTTGAAGAAATTGGCAAAATAGCTCACCGCATTGAAGACATTTTTAAAGAGATTGATTCCGGTAAATCCGTGACTTCCGAAACAATAAACAGGATCCTCAGGGGAATTGATGAAATAAAAAACCTTTTAAAAGGAGAGGAAAAGAAAGAAGAGGTAAGGGTAGAGGAAAAACCAAAAGAAGAACCAAAAAAAACCATTGAGGTTTTAAGGATACCTAAGGAAAAAGTAGAATCAATTATTGATCACGCAAGCGAACTTTTCATCCAAAAGATAAAATTGAAGGGAAAGATAGAGAGCTATGAATCGGTAAAACGGGAATTAAAGGAGGAGATAGCGGAGTATCTGAGAGGGCTTGTTCCGGAAGAAAAGATAAAACCACTTACAGAAAGAATTTCATCTGTCTTCTATGAACTTACCGAAGATTTCAAAAATACTTACGAAGAATTATCAGCACTTGTTGAAAACATACATCAGACCTCTCTTTTCATGAGATTTGTCCCCTTTTCAGAGGTTGCTGATGAACTGAGAAGAATTGCAAGGGATACCGCAGAAGAAAACAAAAAGAAGATAAAATTTTCAATAAAGGGTGGAGAAAATGAACTTGATAAAGTAGACCTTGAGAAAATAAAACCAGCGCTCATTCACATAATAAGAAATGCTGTTGACCATGGAATAGAAACCCCCGAGGTAAGGAGAGCCCTGAACAAGCCGGAAGAGGGGCTCGTTGAGGTTTCAGTAGATTTAGAGGGGGAGATGATAAAAATCTCCGTAAAGGATGATGGCGCTGGAATAAACCTTGATAAACTTGTTGAAAGAGCAATTGAAACTGGATTGATAAACAGAACGAAAGCAGATAAGTTGCCGGAAAACGAAAAAATCGCACTTATGTTTGAACATGGAATATCAACAAAGGAAGAAATAACTGAGGTTTCAGGAAGAGGGGTGGGAATGGATGTGGTAAAGGCTATAATTACAGAAATGAGGGGAGAGGTAAGGGTTGAAACCCATAAAAATAAAGGAACAAAAATAAGCCTAATATTTCCGAGAACTTCATTTACCATAAAGGGAATAAAGGTAAAGGATATTGAAGAAGTCATAATTCCTGTTAACGATGTTATAAAAATACTCCGCGTAAAGAGGGAAGAGGTCATTTTCAGGGATTCCGATGCCTACATAGAGTTTGAAAAGAAACCCGTACCCGTTAAACCGCTTTCATTCCTTCTCGGCTTTGAAGATTTCTCCCTCTCTGATGGTAAGGATTTCATCTATGTGATAATTTTAAAAAGCGGGGAGAAAATTTTCGGAATAAAAGTATCCGATTTTACATCGGATGAAGAGCACATAATAAAATCTCCTTCCGCTCTACTTGAAGGAATGAAACTTATCGCCGGAATTACCATTTCAGAGGAGGGACTTCCAATAATTGTTCTAAATGTAAACGACCTGGCAGAGATGTTCTTTGAAAGGGTATCGCCAAGAATTGTAGAGGAAATAAAGGAAAAAAAGAAAAAAATACTTCTTGTTGAAGACTCAATAACTACGCTTATGATAGAGAAAAACATCCTTGAACTTGCAGGATTTGAGGTGGATACAGCAATGCACGGAGGCGAAGCATTGAAGATGTTGAATTCAAAAGTTTATGATCTGTTTGTCGTTGACATTCAGATGCCAGTCCTTGACGGAATAGAACTTACAAAAATAATAAAAAACAATCCAGTTACCTCAAAAAAACCCGTTGTGATTGTATCCTCAATCACAGATGAAAGGGAGATGAGGAGAGCAAAGGAAGCAGGATCGGATGTTTATATCTCAAAAAGGAATTTTGACAAGGCGGGATTTTTGAAGATTGTGAGGGATTATTTAGAAAGATAAATTGAAAGCAGGGATAGTAAGGCTCAGTTCCCTGGGTGATGTAATTATTGCTTCTTCTCTCGTTGAAACCATAAAAAAAGAGATACCCGACGCTGAGGTATTTTTCATAACAAAATGGGATTATAAGGGAATTTATGAAAAGGATGAAAGGGTTTCAAAATTAATACTTTTTCCTGAAAACGGTCTGGTGAAAATAGCAAAATTTTTAAAAGAAATGGATTTGAAAATAGATATACACAGAAGTTTAAGGTCTTTCATCGTGAGGAAAATAACCGGTGGCACATGGCATATTTACAATGGAATGAGAATGGAAAGAAGAAAACTTGTCCGTTCAAAAACAGGAATTTATATTCCGCCTCTATATTTGAGGTTCAATGAAACGGTGAAGGACATCGTCCAAAAAACAGATTATAAACCGCGCCTTGAAACTATTGGCAATGGAGAAGAGATTCTGAAAAAGAGGGGATTCCCGCTTTCTCCCTTCATAATAGCGCCGTTTGCAAGCAGAAGAAGCAAAGAATGGAAGATGGAAAGATACGCTGAAGTGGCAAAGGAACTATCAAAAAATTTTCCGTTTTTCATAGTTGGCTCTTCCTTCGAATGGAAGAGGGGAGAAGAGTTAAAGAATATGGCAGGAAAGGGATGTTACAATGTTGCCGGCAGTTTTCGTCTTTCTGAATTAAAGGAAATTTTTAAGGTTTCAAAAGGAGTTCTTGGAGGAGATACAGGGCTCCTCCACATGGCTGATGCTCTTGATGTTCCTGCAGTTATGCTCTTTACCTCTACCCATCCTTCACTCGGATTTGCTCCAACAAGAGAAACCACAAGGGTAAT
>JBBIVP010000026.1:0-15543 GCA_037439705.1 bacterium | reverse complement strand
CCGAGAAACCCAGAACAAAGAAGAGGGAGTGAAGAAAAATTGAAAGATGTTTTTTGGTAGCACCAGCTGAGGTGCCTGCTAAATATGCCATATAGCCGGGAAGGACCGGTAAAATGCAGGGCGAAAAAAACGAAGTAATTCCTGCTACAAATGCTAAAATTATATTCATTTTTAATTGTTTAAACACATTAAGAAATTTTTGTCAAATGAATACTGTAGACAAAAAAGTGAAGACCCCAGAAGGGGAGTTTTTTCTATAACAATAACCATGAATTAATATATAGCATTCTGACCCCAGAAGGGGAGGTCATTTTTTAATTTTTCTTCCAATTTTTAAAATTGCAGCTGTGAAACCTTTTGCCCTTAACCGAACTTCTGGTTTTACTTCTCCTACTTCTTTTCCTACCTCTACCTGTATAGAGGGAGATTTTCTCATTCCAAGTATTTGAGAAGGATAGATACTTTTATGCCCTGTTATAAGAAAACTGATAATACAGGATAAAGCAGCATAGGGAGCGATACCTGTTCCAAAAAGCTCTATTGCCATTATGCTTGCAGCAATAGGGGTATTTGTTGAACCTGCTAAAACACTTACCAGACCAATTGCAGAAAATGTTCCTGAGTCCAGTTTTAATAAATTTGCAAATGCTGACCCGGAAGTTGCTACAATGAAAAATATAGGAGTTATTACTCCTCCACTGCCACCGAAGTTTAAGGTAATAGCAGTGAAAATAATTTTTAGAATAAAGGCATACCAGCTAACTTTTGCTCCTTCCATACTTGACTGGATTGTTTCCAGACCGAGCCCGAGAAATTTTGTGGAAAAGATAAAGGTTAAAATAACAAGAAGCACACCGCCAATTAAACCCTTCAATGGCTTCCATAAATTTATCTTAGATGATTGATTATGTAAAAATCTCATCGTTTCAATCAGAGCCAACGAAACAAGGCCGTAGAAAATTCCTCCCATAATCACTTCTATTAATAGAGATTCACTAAAAACAGGAACAAATTTTAAGGTATGATAAAAATATGTAATTCCGAGAGAAGAAGAGATATGATAGCTCACAATTCCTGAGATAAAAGAGGGTAAAAGAACATCATATAATATATTTCCGATATAAAGAACTTCAACACCAAAAATAGCCCCTGCTATCGTTGTGCCAAATACAGCCGAAAAACCAGCGCTTATACCGCATATTACCAGCTTTTTTCTGTCAATATCATCAAACCTGAACATATCAGAAAAAACAGATGAAATACCGCCACCTATTTGAGCACAGGGTCCCTCCTTCCCCGCTGAACCCCCAAGGGCTATAGTTATTACTGAGGCAACAAGTTTCACAGGTATAACTCCTGCTTTTATCTTACCTGAATATTTATGAATTGCTTCAATAACCTTCTCCGTTCCGTGACCTTCCGCATCAGGCGCTAAATATTGAATACACAAAGCACTCAAAAAGAGTGCAATGGGCAGGAAAAGATAATAATGAGGATATTTATGGACGAAAAATGCGGTCCAATTTAGTATTTTCAAAAATATGGTTGTTGATAACCCAACTGCTATCCCGATAATGAGTGCTAAGGCACTCCATTTAAGAGTACTGATAAAAATAACGAGGATTTCTTCTAAACATTCCGGAATTTCTATTTTATTTTTACCTTCCAGGGATAATTTCACCTCACCATTCATCCATAAAGTTCCATACCTCTCTCAACCACCTTACGGACCTGCTCAAGGCAGCATCTTCCAGAAGGATTTTTTATTTCACAGGCACATTCTTTTGCCTTTACTCTGGCAGAAATTTCCTGAATAGCAGTGCTATGTCCTTTTTGCTTAATCTCGTTAAAAATCATTTCCTGGGTCCATCCAAAACAATAGCATACAGGGATGGGTTCTTCTGTTTCTTTTATGCCAACCCTAAGCTTTACATCTTCCTTGTACCAATAGATATTTTGGTCATTATTGAAGTAAACAACTTTACAGGTAGGAGTTTCACAGAAATAAAAACCATCCAAACTATTCATACCTTTAAGTTTTGTCTCTTTCACAATATTTTTAGCGTTATCTCTTTGACAGGTTTTCCCGGGTTTCCGCATTCTTTACAGATGGACCTCTTTCCGGACACGGGAACACAGCAACAATGTTTAGATTCATTTATTTTATCTTTTCTCATTATCCAACCCCTTTTTCCAGTTTTTTATATATTTTGAGTTGAACATTCCGCACTTTTTATTTTGGAGTAATTTAGTGTGTTTTTTACCATTATTGGTCATCATGTTGAAGTTTATTCAAAATTCCATATTTTTCAACCTGTCCTGCGTTTTCATAAATTTTTAAAACACATTTTCGGGTCAGAACTTCTGTGCGTAATTACAAAAATATAAAAGGGAAGAGGTGTTATTGATATATTTTAAAAAGTTTTTTAATATATACCCATGACGACAAAAACGAAGGCATTAATAATAGGTGTGTTATTTGTTCTTTTAGTTTTCTTTATGGTTCTCGGCAAAAAAGGTGATTTTAAAGTGGGAGAGGTACTTCCTTCGTTTACTCTTTCTTCCCTAAATGGAAAAAGCTTTTCCTTTCCGGACAACAAAAACATTGTTATTATCCATTTCTGGGCAACATTCTGTGATGTATGTGTGGAAGAGGCTGAAGAGATGAGCGCCTTTTATAATGATTTCAAAGAGAGAGGGGTTCTCATATATGCCATAAACATTGAACCAGGAAATAAGGATAAAATAGCAGAATTTGCCAAAAGATATAACTGGGGGTTTCCTGTTTTGCTTGACCCTGATAATAAAGTTGGAAAGGCATACAGAATAACAGGTGTGCCCGAGACACTCGTAGGAGGTCGTGATGGGAGGCTTGCGTTTCCAAGAGTGATAGGACCTGTTGGATGGACATCTCCTTTTTTCAGGAAAAGCATTGAAGAAGTTATTAAAAAGTAAAGAACTCCGTAAGACCTTTCTTGTATTGTCTTTTTTCTTATTTCTATTTTTCCTTTTTGGAACACCATTCGGGATGAGATTATTGGGAGTGGGTCCAAAGGTAGACCTCCTCAATCATGAAGCATACGAATTTTCGGCGTTTTCTCTAAATGGTTCTTTTTTTGAGTTCAGAAAGAATGAGGAAATTGTTCTTCTTTTATTTTTTTCTCTTGACTGTCCATCCTGTATAGCAGAAATAGGGATTTTAAAGGATATGGAAAAGAGATTTCCACCCGATTTCTCCATTATAGCAATAAATGTGGACGGGATGAATTCAATTGAAGAACTTAAAGAATTTATAGAAAAAGAAAATCTGTGGTTCAGAGTAGTGATTGACCAGGATGGAAGCATTGCGAGTAGATATGGCGTCTATTCCCTTCCCACATCTTTTCTTATTGATAAAAATTTCATGGTCAGGTTCAGATTCATGGGACCGATTCTGAATGAGAATTACCTTTTAAAAAGTATATCTCAGTTAAATGGTTAATTTTTTTCTTGTCTTCGTTTTATTCCAACTGGAGATTCTTCCTCAAAAGAAATGCTATGACCCTGGAGAGGTATTTTTTGTGAAGACACAGGATGAAAAAATTGTTGTGAGGGATGTTTCAATTGGTCCAATAATGGTAGAGAAGGGTTTTAAATTATTTCTGGTTGCAAGCGATTTATTTGAGAAGGAGACGAAGCTCCATCTTCCAGATACTAAAAAAGAGATTATTCTTAAAATTTGTAAGAAAGAATTTCCGGTTAAAAAATACTATTTTCCAAAAGAGCTTGTAGATTTGAGCCCGCAAGACCTTGAAAGGGTAAATGCGGAAAAGGAAAAATTTGACAGGATATGGAATACTGTAACTCCAACAAGTTATTTTGACGGTTCATTTTTAATCCCTGTCACAGGAACAATTAAATACAACTTTGGTGAGAGAAGGTTCATAAACGATGAAGAGAGGTCGCCCCATACAGGCATAGACATTTATGCAGAGGAGGGAACCCCTGTTATGGCATCGGGAAGGGGGATTGTGGTTTTTGCTGGTGAAACATTTTTTGGAGGAAATTCTCTGATCATTGACCACGGTCAGGGCATATACACAATGTATTTTCATCTGAAAGGCATGTTTGTTAAAGAGGGTGAGATGGTGGAAAATGGAAAAATTATAGGGAGTGTTGGAAAAACAGGGAGGGCAACAGGTCCACACCTTCACTGGGGAGTAAGGATTGGAGGGGCAAGGGCAGATCCGGTTTTCCTTCTTGAAGCTTTTGAAAAATTTGGAATTAAAAGATGAAAATAGGAATAATTTCTGATGTTCACGGAAACCTTCAGGCTCTTGAGGCAATTCTTCCCGAACTGAAGAAAGAAAGTCCTGATAAAATATTCTTTTTGGGAGATGTAGTTGGATATGGAGCAAATCCCAATGAATGCTGTGAAATAATAAAGGAGATAGCAGATGTTTGCATAATTGGAAATCACGATTATGCGGTGATTGGAAAGGTCGATATAGAATGGTTCAACCCCGATGCAAGAGAAGCAATTTTATGGACAAAAGAAAACATAAAAAAGGAGAACCTGAATTTTCTGGAAACCTTTGTTGAAACCAGCGAAATCCCCGATTTTCTATTTTCACATGGTTCGCCTGTGAGCCCTCTGGATTTTATTTATGTTTTTACAGGTGAGACCGCAATGGAGATATTCCAGTGGTCAAAGGGAAGGTTCAGGGGTATATTTGTCGGACACTCACACATTACCCTTTCATTCTTCATTGATTCTTCGGACAATCTTTTTCCATTTGTTGAAGATGAAATAGAACTTGAGGGTGGAGATTTTGTGATAAATGTTGGCAGTGTTGGACAGCCGAGAGACGGAGACCCGAGGGCATTTTTTGCTGTACTTGATACAGATAAAAAACTTTACAAAGCAAAAAGGGTGAGGTATAATGTTCAAGAAGCGGCAGACAGGATTTTGAAAAATGGCTTACCTCCTTTTCTGGCTTACAGGCTTTACATGGGAGAATAGATGAAAAAAGGGATTCTCACATACAATCTGAAATTTCAGTCAAAAAAGGCTTTCTCAAAGATAGTGGAAAAGGAACTCCTTAAGGGAGGGCTTTATGTTATTTCGCCAGTTCTTCCAGCTCTTAATCAGAACATAAAGGTAAGACTTTTTGTTGAAGACATAAAACAACCAATAGAACTATATGGAAGGGTTGTCAGGGTTGTGGACGAGGATACTTCAAAAAAGACAAAGGAGAAGGTGGGCTTCGCTGTTCACATTGAAAATATGAGCGAGTAGCTCAAAAGCGAGGTTTTGAAGATAGTAAGGGGATTTGAAGATAGAAAGTTGAAAATCCATGGCAGGAGGAGAAGCCCGAGGAAAAAGGTTGAGATTCCTGTGGATGTTATATACAGGGATAGTATATTTTCCGGTAAAATAATGGAGATAAGTTTATATGGTGCATACCTGAGCGTGAAGGGGATTATGGTGGAGGAAGGAGAAAAGCTGGAAATTGTTTTTAAAGGGGACAAATTTGAGGGAGAAAGGGTAAAAGCAAAGGTTGTTTACTATTTTCCCGAACAAAAGGCTTCACTTTCTGGGAAGGAGGAGGGCATGGGGATAGAATTTGAGGATTTGAGCGAGAAGTTGTACTTTTTTATATATTCACTATTTGAAAATAAGAAATAGTGGATGATTTTTTGAAAGAATTTCTCAAGTCCCTTATTGATGAAAGCAGTTTTGAACTTGAACCTTCACCAGCTATTTTTGACTCTCTCCTTTTTCATTCATTAGAGGGAATTTTTTATTACTTTATGAAAAATAAAATAGATGAAGACCTGAGAAATAAACTGGAAAAAAGGCTTTCTTTTTTGATAGCAAGGGATACAATTCAGAGAAAAATTCTAAAGGAGGTTGCACTTAAAGTGAAAAAGAAAAAATTGAGATTTCTTATTTTAAAGGGACCATCCATTGCAGATGAACTCTATCCCCCACTTACCAGATTCTGTGAGGACATAGACATTCTCGTGCACAGAGACGATTACAATTCTTTAAGGGAGTGCATTCTCAAAATCGGATTTGTGCCGTACAGTGGAAAGGATGGATTTGTTTTTACTCCTGCATTCAAAGAGGAAATTTTAGTGCACCAAAAAATGGATTACATTCAGATTGACCTCCACAGGGCACTTTTTTCAGAATACCGATTCAGAATGGATTTTGAAGACCTGTGGAATTCTTCAAAACCTTTTAACATGGACGGAATTGAATTAAAAAAGATGGAGCCTTTTAGAGAGTTTATTTATCTTATCCTTCATTCAGCAGCCCATTTTTATAAAATGAAAGGAATAAATATCCTTGATATGGCTCTTCATTACAAAAAGTATAACCACAATCTTAAGCAGGTTCTTGAAGAGATGAAAAGAAAAAACAACCATTACGGGGGATATTATGTTTTAAAGTTTTTGATGAAAAACGGTTTCATACCCGTTGATGAATCAGAACTGGAAGCAGTAAGACCTGATTTCTTTTCAAAATCACTTATGAATTTCCTTATATCCACCGAAAAAATCACCTATTTGAGGTTTGAGAAACTGCCATTTTTTGTGAGAGCGGGAACTGTTCTTGCTTCAATTCCTGGATTTTTTGATAAAGCAATGTTCACTTTCTATTATCTTAGAAGGAGGACGGATGCAGTTTTTAAAAAGTTTAAATCTCGGTGGAATAAGGTTTGAATTCAGAAAGAATTTTGTAAAGGGAAATTTTCCTCAGGTAAGGGTTTTGAGGAAAAATATAAAAAGGGAAATTATGAAAGAGGTTTTCAGGATTGAAATCAGGAACAAAAAGCCTGTTTTAATGGGAGAAGACTGGCTCCTTCAAAAAGAGGATGGGAAGAGATACACCTTATTTTTTATAGATAAAGCTCCTCCTGATGTGGCAATTGAAAATACGATGAGATTTGTTCTTGCTCAGGAGGCTCCAGGAAATGGAGGAATACTCGTTCATTCATCTTCAGCCTACTTTGAAGGAAATGGGGTGTGTTTCATCGGAAAATCCGGTGCCGGGAAGACAACGATTTTAAAACTCCTTAAAAGTTTTCAGCCGTTAAATGACGATTTGAACCTCCTGTTTTTTTCAAAGGAAAAACTTTTTATCTTTCCATTGCCCGTTCTTAGTAAAAACATATTTTATCCCGCTGTACCCGTCCGTTTTATCTTTATCCTCAATAAATCACGAAGAGATGAGCTCAAAAAAATTAAGAAGGAAGATGCTCTTACAGAAATGCTTTCCTGCCTTCCTTTTCTTCATTTTTCTCCTTTCACATTAAAAACGGGCATAAAGGTTCTTGAAAAAATCCTTGACTGCATTTCTGTTTATAGGTTAAATTTTTCCCTGAATGGAAAAGCGGAAGAGAAAATTTTCGGGCTTATCAGGCAAGAAATTGAAATTTAAAAAAGATATTGTCTTCAGAAAGCTCCGCGGCAGAGGAGTTGTGGTTCAGACAAAAAGGGCAAAAATTCTTGTCCTCAATGAAACAGGTGCTGATGTTTTAAGGTTTATAGAAATGGGATTGAGCGAGAAGGAAATTATGAGGGAAATGTCTAAAATTTATTCAGGAGATATAAAGGAGATAAGAAAAGGGGTGAAAGAGATAATAAAAGAACTTACAGAAAAAGGGGTTATTGAAAAGATATGAAGAGAATTTTGAAGAAATCCATTGAGGATGGAAAAAGGATAAGTTTTGTGGTTAAAGGTGATAGCATGAGTCCATTTATAAAAAGCGGAGAAAGGGTGGAGATTGAGAGGGCAGAAAAAATAAGGATTGGAGATATTCTTCTTTTCAAAAGGAGAAATGAATTTCTCCTTCACAGAGTAATCTTTGTTTTTGAGAATTTTTTTATAACAAAAGGAGACAGAAGTCCCTTCATTGACCCTCCTGTAGAAAGGAAAAATATCATAGGAAAGTTAAAAAAGAAGGAAAGCAGTGGTATGAGAATTGTGAGGACAGTACTTTCTGTTATGTGCATTCCGGTTTTTCTTACAAAATTTGTTTTCAGCAAAATATGAAACTCTATTGCGGGATAGATATAGGTTCATCTACAGCGAAGGCTGTGCTTCTTGACTCCGGGAAAAATATAGTCTCCAAAGCGGTTATTCCTACTGGATATGATGTGGAGACGATAGGTGAAAAAATTCTCAAAATTGTGCTTGAAAAAGCGGGAGCAGGGCTTGATGATGTTGCAGAAATCATTTCCACAGGCTATGGCAGGTTCAGGGTGAAATTTGCAAGAAAAAATGTTACGGAAATTACATGCCATGCAAGGGGTGCATTTTATCTTTTCCCGGCGACGAGAACCATTATAGATATAGGAGGTCAGGATAGTAAGGCTATAGGTCTTGATGATAACGGAAGGATTGTTGATTTTGCTATGAACGATAAATGTGCAGCAGGAACAGGCAGATTCCTTGAAAACATGGCAAGGGTTCTTGAGATAGACCTTGATGAAATGGGAAAAATTGGCTCAAGTTCAAAGGAATCCGTAAAAATAACAACCACATGCACTGTTTTTGCTGAATCTGAGGTCATATCCCTTATTCATCAGGGAGTGAGCAGGGAGAAAATTATAAGCGGGCTTTTTGAGGCAATAGTTTTGAGGATTCTTCCACTTGCAACCAGAGTTGGTTTGAAAAGGGAAGTAACGATTACAGGTGGTGTAGCAAAAAATCAGGGTGTCATATCAGCAATAAAGAGGGTTTTTGGATTTGAAATTAATGTTCCTGAAGACCCGCAGATTACTGGCGCTCTCGGAGCAGCATTAATAGCAATGGAAGGAGGGGATGATATACTTAATGCAAAGTGAAAAATGCAAAACGAAAAATGCAAAATTTGAAAAATCTGTAATCACTGTTTGTAATGGAGCGACAGAAACTGGCGATAGTATATTAAAATTTTTGTTGAAAATTGATTTTGTTGCTGGTAAAATTATTTTATGAATTCAAAAGGACCAAACCCAATGTCAATTTTTGGTCATTTAATTTATGTTTTTGACAGTGCATCTATGATTTTTAATTGCATTTTCAGGCATAAAATTTGCTAAAAAATTCAAAAAAGGAGACTGAGATGAAAGTAGGTAGCAAAAATAAGATATGGGATTTTTTGATGGGCGCAGTTTTCCTTTTCGGTTTTCTATCTGCTTTTGCTGATGAACCTGTAAGTGATGGCAAGAAGGAGATAGAATCTGTAATGGAAAACCTTTCTCAAAAATTAGGAGCTGAGGTTCAGAAAATTCAGGGGCTTGAGAGAATTGCGGTTGTAAAATTCGCCAATCTTGGAAGAGATGCAATGGATATGAAGGTTGGAGAGATAGTTACGGAACTTTTAGGAGAGAGGTTAAAATCTAATTTTCCAAATATAAAACTTGTTGAGAGGGAAAAAATTGACGCTGTCCTTGAAGAAATGAAATTGAGCCTCCTTGGAATCACAGAGGGAGAGAACGCAAAGGCGGTTGGTAATCTTCTTGAGGCTCAGGCAATAGTTACAGGAAGTGTGAACGAGATAGCGGACGAGTTTGTGGTTGTTTCAAGGCTCATAGAGGTTTCATCGGGTAAGGTTCTTCTCGCCCTTAAAACAAAAATTAAGAGGATCGGGATGGTGGCATTGAGCGAAGAGATGATTGTAAAGAGAACAAGGGTTGATTCACTTTATCGTTCCCTTGTTGCACCCGGATGGGGTCAGTTTTACAACAGACAGGCGTGGAAGGCATACATAATAATAGGACTGGAAGCGGTTGCTGTTGGCGGAGCGGTATGGAGCTATTTTCTGAAAGAAGATAGATATGACAAATACAAAAATGCAACGAGTACTGAAGAGGCACAGAGGTATTACGATAAAGCTGAAAGGTACAGGGTTATGACAAATGCATTTATCTATTCTGCAATAGGGGTATGGGCTTTAAATGTTATTGATGCGGTAGTCAGTGGAAAAAGTGAGAAAAGGCTAAAATTGAAAACTAAAAAAGAGGGGGTGAGGCTTGGAGCCACAATTGGGCCAGAAGGTTCGTCTTCACTCTCTCTTGAATGGAGGTTTTAAATGAAGAAAGTAGTTTTATTAACAGTTTTTGGACTAATTTTTCCTCTTTCAGGATTTTCAACCAGTTTTCTCTTTATTGGTGAGGGTGATAAATGTGAGAAAGCGAAAGATTCTTTGAAAGATATTTCCGGTGTAGAAGTTGTATCTTATGAAGACATTGCTTCTATGCTTGAGGAGAGCAAAATTAAACTGGTTAAACAGGGAAAGTTTGAGAAGTGGCTTCCTCAAGATTTTATTATTGTATGTAAGGATATAGAGGGAAAAATCTCTTATAGAATAGTTGACCTTTTGAAGGGAGAGGTTTTAAAGTCGGAGACAGGGGTTGAAACCGAAGGTCTAAAGTCCGGTGTTGAAGGGGTTATGAGGGAAATTGTTGTGGAGGAGAAAAAGCCTTCTGAGAAAGCCTTTTTAGATGTGGAGGTAATTGGAGAGGCAA
The DNA here is from genome assembly GCA_037439705.1 of bacterium. GTDB lineage: Bacteria > JBBIVP01 > JBBIVP01 > JBBIVP01 > JBBIVP01 > JBBIVP01. The sequence goes on along the minus strand of JBBIVP010000026.1, from coordinate 5,040 downwards.
AGGGTAAATTCAAAAAGGGAAGTGAGAAGGAGGTTGAGAGGGTTCTTCTTCTGAGGGCGAAAAGGGATGCTGTGGAAAAGGCTTACGGAATGGCAGTTACCATTCATACAAAGGAGGATTTTGAAAGGGTCATTGCAGAAAGCAGGGCGTTTCTCTCCTACAGAGTTCTTGAAAAGGGAGTAAATGGTGATGAGGGATATGTAAAAATTTCTGCGGTGGTTTCTGTCCCTAAGGAGGTTATTGAAAAGTACGGGTTCAGGAGAAAAATTTCTGGAGGAGGCTTTGAGGAAAGGTTTAAAGAGGGATTGGTTAACTGGGGAGAGGGATACATTGAGGCAGAGGGCAGGGTTAAACGGAACGGAAAATCTGAAGAATTGCTCAGGAGAGCAGGTTTTGTATCTGCTGAAGGTAATCTGCTCAAAATCCTTTCAAAACTTAATTTTGACGGAGAAAGAACAGTGGAAGATGTGGTTAAAGAAAATCCGGATATGGTTTATGTTATAAAGGGAGTTATCAAGGACGCAGAGATAGTGAAGGAAGGGGTGGATGGCGATTATTATTATGTGAGGATAAGGGTTCCTTTTAGCGGAGTAGGAGGAATAACATCTGCTTTTGCTCAAAAAATAAATTATTCTCCTCCGAGGTGGGCTGAAAAGGGAGATGATGTCCTTATTGTGGTGGACGCAAGCGAGATTAAAGGAATTAAACCTGCACTTTTTCCTCAGATAAAAACCGATAAGGGGGAGAAAATCTATTCTGCCGAATTTGTTTCACAGGAGTTTTTGAAAAGCAATGGTGCGGGTAAATACCTTAATAGTGAAAAGGATGTATCGGGTAAAAAGAGAATAGACCTTAAGGCAATAGGTGTGAGCGGAAATAGAGGGGGATGTATAGTGATAAGCGAAAGGGATGCTGAGAAGATAAAAAAAGATGGCGGAGGAGCAGTAAGAGCAGGAAGGTTTGTGATAATAAAAGGTGGTCAGGTGGGAGGAACTGAAGGATGAGGAAGAACCAGCGCCTAATTTACTCATCTCCTATCATAGTTGGCAATTTAATTTTCTGGCTTGTCTTTTATATTTTTTCATTTCACAGAAGCATTGAAGATCTGTTATTTGATATGACTATGAAGGTGAGGGGAAAAAAGAATTTAGACCTGCCCATTGTGATTGTTGATATAAACGATGAATCAAAGAATTTTATCGGTAAAAACATATCTCACTGGGAGAGGAGAATTTATGCTGATGTGATAAGGAAACTCGCAGATGCGGGAGCAAAGGTTGTAGGAGTAGATATAATTTTTTCATCTCCATCCATCTATGGAGAGGAGGACGATAGGGTTCTTAAAGAGTCAATTGAATATGCAGGAAATGTAATTCTCGCAGGGTATTTTTCATCAATGGGTTTGAACAAACCACTTGATATCTTCTTCAACGCCTCTTCGGGAATGGGTATTGTAAACATAAATTCTTCTGATTCGGATGGAAGGGTTAGAAGACTTCAGATGGTATATGGAATTCTTGATGAAGTAGGAAATTTAGAATATATTCCCGCCTTTTCACTTCTTGTGGCGGGAGCCTTTCTCTTCGGTGATAAAAAAGAAGATATCCCTCCTATGGACCTTTCAAAAGATTCACTCCTTCAGTGGGGAGACATAAAGGCAAATGTTACGGAAGGAAGCATGTTGATAAATTATTATGGTGGAAAGGGAAGCATTAAATATATTTCCTTTCATGATGTTTATTCTGGAAACTTTAAAAAGGAAGATGTTGAGGGCAAAATAGTTATGCTCGGTAATACATCATACCTTTTTCATGACTATTATCCGGTTCCATTTTCAGAATGGTTTAAAGGGGGCAGAAAAAAAGAAGTGTATGTTATGGTTGAAGGAGCGATGCCCGGAATAGAAATACATGCCCATGCAGTTGCTAACCTCCTTCGGGGAAATTCCATAAAGATACCCTCCATTTCAAAAGAGGTTCTATTCATAGTGATATGCGGGGTCATAGGAGGAACGATTTTTGTCCTTTTCAATATACCTGCTTTGTTGAGACTCATAATTTTTTTGATTTTAATAGGAGGGATTTTATCTTTTGATTATTTCCTTTTGAAAACCCATTCTATTTATGTGACTCAATTTCCTTCTATCGGGATGTTTTTTACACTATTTATCACAGGTCTTGGATATCACAGATATCTTGAAAGAAGGGAAAAGAAGGTAATAAGGGAAACATTCGGGAGATATATGTCTGCTCAAATAGTGAATGAGATTTTGAAGAATCCAGAACTCATCCGCCCGGGTGGTATAAAAAAAGAACTGACAATTCTTTTCTCAGACATAAGGGATTTTACTCCTATTTCAGAAAAGATGCCTCCTGATGCCCTTGTAGAGATGTTAAATGCCTACTTCACTGCTATGACAGATGTTATATTTTCAAATAACGGGGTAATAGATAAGTTTATTGGAGATGCCATAATGGTGTTTTTTGGAGCACCAGTGGAGGACAAGGAACACGCAATTAAAGCATGCAGGTGCGCTCTGGAAATGGTAAAAAGGCTTGAAGGGTTTAACAAGGAAAATTCAAATAAAGGATGGCCAACTATAAGAATTGGCATAGGTATAAATACAGATGTGGTTGTTATTGGAAATATGGGCTCAGAGAGCAAGATGGATTATACGGTAATAGGGGATGGGGTCAATCTCGCTTCAAGGGTTGAGGGACTGACGAAGGAATTCAAAGTGCCCATCGTCATTTCACACAAGACAGCAGAAAAGGTAAAGGATTATTTTGAACTTGTACCGCTTGGAGAGACAAAGGTAAAAGGTAAAGAAGAGATAGTTAAGGTTTATACAATAAAAAATAAGGAGGTGCAGAAATGAAGAGAATCGCCACAATTATAGGGACAATTTTATTAATTGTTTTCGTGGTGAACGCTGAAGAGGCGAAAACAGTGACAGGAGAAGGTTTCGCAAAGGTAGTGAAGGGAGATGTAAAATCTGCCAAGGAGTCAGCTTTGATACAGGCTATGAGAAATGCGGTTGAGCAGGTTGGTTCAGAGATTATAAGCGAGACTGTAGTTGAGGATTTTGAACTTGTCAAGGATGAAATCATATCAAGGGCAAGGGGTTACATCCATGAGTATAAAGTTCTTGAAGAAGGGAAGAAAGGAGAAGATTACTATGTCAAAATTTCAGCGGTTGTTAGTGCAAAAGATGTCCGTGATGATGCCACATTCATATACAAAAAGATGGATAAACCGAGGGTGATTGTAATGATTGCAGAGATGGAGGGTGGGGGTTCAAGTCAATCAAAAATTGCAGAGAATACTCTAAGTGAATACCTGATGGATAAGGAATTATCACTTCTTGATGCGGAGAGCGTAAAGGCAAAAATTGGTTCGGATTCAATAAGGCTCGCAGCAGAGGGAGATATTCAATCTGCAAAAAAGATAGGTGCAATTTCAGGTGCAGAGGTAATCATAACAGGGACTGTAAAAGCGGGTTCTCCTGAGTCCGTGAAGGGGGTTCTCTATTCAAGCAAGGGATATGCTTCAATAAGGGTTATGAATGGAGAAACAGGGGAGATATATGCATTTTCAACAGTTGAGGAGAATGGTGTGGATGGAAGTGCTGATGGAAGCGTGATGAAGGCAATAAAAAATGCCTCTTCAAAGGCTGGACACGATATTTTTTCAAAGATGTTGAAGAAGTGGAATGAGTTTGTATTAAACGGAAGGAATATAGAGGTTCTAATTTCAGGGGTGAATTTTCAAGAACTCAAGGAACTAAGAACTCTTATAGGAGGTCTTGAGGGAGTGAAGGAAGTTGTTCAGAGGAATTATGAATCTCCATCTGTGATATTTGATGTTAGGTTTATTGGAAAATCAGATAGGCTTGCTGAGCTTTTAACTGCGGTTCAATTCAAGGGAAAGAAATTTAATGTTACATCTCTTATGCCTAATAAATTAGTATTGAAATTAGGGAGGTGAAAAATGTTAAGGAAAATTTTTCTGCCTCTTTCATGGTTGTTATTTTTCCTTTCGTGTGGAAAACTTGAGCACACAAATCCATACGACCCCGAGTCTCCGTTATCCCTTCAGGAAAAGGGTAAAATTTCGGGAAAAATTATTCTTGAGGAGTCAAAGGACTATGCGGGTGTTATTGTCAGCCTTAAAGGGACATCCTTGACATCTATAACAGATAAGGAGGGAAACTGGACTATTACAGATGTTCCACAGGGAAAGTACACAATTGCTGTGAGTAAGGAAAACTGGGAATATTTGGAACCGATGGAGGTTGAGGTTGGAATAGGTGAAGAACTTGATGTCGGCGAGATTTTTCTCAGTAGGCTCAGGGGGAGTCTCGCAGGACAGATACTGCTTGAGGAATCAGATGACCATTCAGGAGCACTTATAAGTATAAAAGACACTTTGTATGCCGGATTTTCCAACAGGGATGGCAATTTTATCATCTCAGGGGTTTCTACAGGCACCTATGATATCCTCATTTCAAGAAGCGGTTATGAGGAAAGAGAGATTACAGGTGTAAAGGTTTCTGCAAATTCTATAATTGATGTTGGAAATGGTTCTCCGGTGAATCTTTTTCTTCAGCGAGGGGAGGTTGAGGGGTATGCATTTCTTGAGGGAGAAACAGATCACAGCGGTATTCTTGTCAGTGTAGAGGGAAGTGGAAAAACTGGTATTACGGATTCGACAGGGCATTACATTATATCTCTTATACCGGTAGGGAGGTATAACATCACATTTACGAAGGACAGGTTTAACAAGGAAGTGGTGACGGATGTGGTTGTTGGAAAGAATCAGACCACACCTGTTGGGGATGTTCTTTTGTTGGTTTCTCGTGGTTCTATTTCAGGTGTTGCTTATCTTGAGGGTTCATCGGAGCATTCGGGTATTCTTTTGATTTTTGAGGGGACGAGTTATACAGGATTAACCAATTCAGATGGGGACTACCTTATTCAAAACATTCCCGTCGGAACATACAATTTGATAGCGAAAAAATATGGGTATGAGGATGTAAGA